>NZ_CP084578.1:603444-905166 GCF_020410885.1 Sulfurimonas sp. SWIR-19
GTTTCACATCTTTTTCAAAGGATTCTATCATCTGATCAATTTCTCGTATTTTAAGGGCTTCTATCATTTTGAAAAATATCAGAGAAAGAACAAAAGAACCATCGGCATTAATGCTGAAAAGATATTTTGATTCACTCAGTATTCTGAAAAACCTGTCAAGTACCAGTGTAGAAAAAAGAGCATCCTGATTATACATTTTATCTTTGAGATAAGCGATGAGTTCGTCTACAACCATTTCACTTTCATAATCTTCAAGTTCTTTTGTATACTCTACCAGCCGTGCATAGTCTTTTGCAAAAACAGTATCAAAAAGTTTACTGATAAACTTGGGGTCAACCAGCCCGAGCATATCTGTAACGGTACGAACATCAACATGGTTTTTTGAGTAGATGATTGCCTGATCCAGCAATGTCAGCGTATCACGAAGACTTCCGCTCCCGCTTCTTGCGAGAATTTCAAGTGCATCTGTTTCATACTCTATTCCCTCAAGTTGCAAAATATGGGCAAGATGATCGACGATCTTGTTTGTGGCGATACTTTTAAATCGAAAGTGCTGTGTTCGGCTTAGAATTGTTGCAGGAAGTTTGAGCGGGTCAGTGGTTGCAAGAACAAACTTGACATATTGGGGCGGTTCTTCAAGTGTTTTAAGCAGGGCGTTAAAAGCCTCTTTTGTGAGCATATGCACTTCATCAATAATGAAGATTTTATATCTGGCAACGGCCGGTTTGTATTTTGTCTGTTCGATAAGGTCACGAATATCATCTATTTTACGGCTGCTTGCCCCGTCCATCTCTATGATGTCCATGTGACGGTTCTCTTTTGCCATCACACAGTTGGAACATTTGTCACAAGGTTTATGGCTCATCCCTTCTTCACAAATAAGTGCTTTGGCAAAGATACGGGCCGTTGAAGTTTTTCCGCTCCCGCGCAGCCCTGAAAACAGATAGGCATGCGAGAGTCTGTTTGAATCAAGTGCAAGCGAGAGAGTCTGTGCTATCGTCTCTTGACCGATAAGTTCATCAAAGTTTGACGGACGATATTTTCTGGCTAAAACTTCATGCGCTTCTTTCAAATTCATACTCCAAAGTTAGGTAAACAGATTTTAGCAGAGAGTGGATTAAAAGATGATTTAATGAAACTGTTGTTCCTGGTAAATCAAAGGTACAAACACAAAACCTGCATACTCCTCTTGCTGTATTCTGCCATCTGGAAGTTTTTTAAACTTAAAGATGGAATTGCCTACCGGTATGACAAGTACACCGTTGGGTTTGAGTTGTTCAAAAAGTGAAAAAGGAATTTCCGGTGCACTGGCAGAGACCAGTATTTTGTCAAACTGTTCTCCCGGTTTTCCTAACTCTTTGCCTGCTTTTTCGATATGGCACTGCCCAAAACCAAACTGCGAGAGGTTTTTTTGTCCAATTCTGACAAGTCTCTCAACACGCTCCATACCCGTAACATGACCGGTTTCACCTACAATGGCGCACAGGAGTGATGTAGTCCAGGCGGAACCTGACCCTATATCCAAAACAGAGTCTCCTTGGCGCGGTTGCAGCAGTTCAAGCATAAAAGCAACTGTTGAAGGCTGTGAAATTGTCTGTCCTTCGCCGATGGGCAGGGGAGCATCTCTGTAAATTGCTTCTTCAAAACCTTCAGGTACAAAATATTTTCTGTCAATTTTTTCAAAAGCTTTTATGATTTGCGGTGTTTTTAAAACGCCGGAATTTTGCATGCTTTGAATGAGTTCACGGTTTGTTTTCATATTTGCTCCTTTTGTCTGAAATTTATCTGCAATAAAGTATTCTTTCCATATCATAATGTAAAGCATCTTGTGTTTTGATGATGTTTTTACATTTTTTTACAAGGATGAATTATGAAATTAGACAATACAGTTATAATCGTGGCAGACTTAGGGGAATTAAAAGCATATAAAACAGTAAAACATGAAGATATTTATAACAATGAATTGAAAATCAACTACTCTTTGGAATTGGTAAATGCTGAGGATTTTATAGAGGGCAGAAAAAAACTCCATGAACTCAAAAGTGATGCCAATGGCAGAAAAGGGCATGCGACAATTGAAGAACACAGTGTTGAAGAGACGATTGCAAAAAGAACACTTACCGAGGTGGCAGAAGATATAGATATGATTGTACAGCAGACACAACCGAAATCTCTGTTTTTAGCGTTTCCACAGGAGAACAATGCCGAACTGCTTGATAAACTCAGCCAGGATACAAAAGCTGTTTTGAAAAAGAATGTGGCGCTTGATTTGGTAAAAGTCGATAAAAACAAACTGTTTGAGTATTTTAATTAATGCGAACTTTTAGTTGATATAGAGTTAAAAGATTATATAATCTTTTAAAAATATCAAAATGGTTCTCATGAAAAAATTTAAAGAGTTGCGTAAAAAAGCAAATAAATTTATATACAAAAGTTATGAAATTCAAGAAGATGAAGATCAAATAGCTCTGCACTTTCACTATCAACTTGATGAAGAAGGAAAAATCACTGACTTTCTTCATCGTCTCAGTATTAAAAAGAATGAAAAAATCTCTACAGATTTTTCTATGCAAAACATTGTTTTTCATATCGGCCTTGCAGAAGCCATCAGTTACTACAAAATTGCTCTGCCGCAAGAGTTTGTTATAGAGTGCGGAACAATAAATAAAGCGCAGAAAAAATGGTTTGCAAAGCTTTATTTTAATGGGCTTGGGGAGTATATTTATCTCAATGCCATCGAGGTAAAACTAGAAGAGCTCGTTCGCTTTACATGTAAAGGCAAAGCTTATGATAAAACAGCTGTACAAACAGAGGAAAATATCATCATACCGATTGGTGGAGGAAAAGATTCTCTTGTAAGTTATGAGCTGTTAAAAGATGAATTTCCTGATGCCTTGATGTTTTCTATGAACCCGATAGTTGCTTCACAAGAGATATTGAAGCAGCGCCCAACACATGCGATAGAGTTAAAAAGAGAACTTGACCTGGAAAAGATTTTGGATTTTAATGCGCGTGGCTACTTAAACGGGCATATCCCTTTTTCTTCCATTGTCGGGTTTATCTCCATCTGGCTTGGTCTGCTGTATAAAACAAAGTATATCGTCCTTTCAAACGAATCGAGTGCCAATGAAGAAAACATCATTTATAACGGACAAAAAATCAACCATCAGTACTCAAAATCCATAGAGTTTGAAAATGATTTTCGGGAGTATGTTTTTAGTTTTATAACGGAGGATGTAGAGTATTTCAGTTTTTTACGCCCTTTGGACGAGATACACATCGCGCAGCTTTTTGCCACCTTTGCAAAAGAGCACTTTTTTACGTTTCGCAGCTGTAATGTCGGGAGTAAATGCAATGAATGGTGTGGCAAATGTCCAAAATGCCTCTTTACCTATATCATGCTGTGCAATTACATAGATGATATTGCGCTGCAAAAAATATTTGGCAAAGATATGCTTGATGATGTTTCTCTGCAAGAACTTTTTGACGGACTTTCTCACAGTGATGCCGTCAAACCTTTTGAGTGCGTCGGTACTTATGATGAGGTCAATTATGCTCTGAGTAAAAAATATCATTCGTATTCTCAGCAGGAACTGCCGTCTCTGTTGAAAAACTACAAACCAAAAGAGAGGGCATACCCTTTACATGTAAACTATGACGGGCAAAACAATCTGCCGCAAAAATTCAAAAAGAGGCTCAAAAGCCATGTTGAAAAACTTAGTTTCTGATTTAAAACAGTATAAAAGTATCGGGATTTTCGGTTTTGGCGTAGAGGGTAAATCTTTTTATAATTTTGCACAAAAATTTTTGCCGGGTACTGAGCTTGTAATCATAGATAAAAATCATCCTACTTGTGATGAAAATTACCTAAAAAAGCTTGATGCAATCGAACTTGTTATCAAGTCACCGGGAATTTCTCTTTATAATCTTGGGATTAAGCATACATCTTACAACTTTTCCTCAACAACAGAACTGTTGCTCAAGCATTTTAAACATCAGATTATTGGAGTAACAGGAACAAAAGGTAAAAGTACCCTTGTGACACTTATAGACAGTTTGTTGAAAAATGCAGGAAAAAAGAGCGTTTTATGTGGGAACATCGGTGTTCCAGCTTTTGATATGCTCGAAGAGATCAGCGCAGAGACAAAAATAGTGATGGAACTCTCCTCTCATCAACTTTTACATACTACGCATTCTCCTCATATCGCAATCTTAACAAATCTGTTTGAAGAACATTTGGATTATTACAAAGATGTACAGCAATACTATGAAGCCAAGTCCAATATATACAGGTATCAAAGCAAGAAAGATATTTTTATATATAATCTTGTGAAAAAATTGAACTGCGGATACAATGTATATGAAAATGAACTCAAATACAGTGTGAATTTCAGCCTGCAAAACGGTTTTATTCATAAATCTACTTTGCAGATACTAGAAAAACTCAAAGAAATTTTGGCACTCGGTGATGAAGCATACATGCAAACACTGAACACTTTTCAAACACTTCCTCACAGGATGGAATTTGTCAAAGAAGTCCAGGGTGTTTCTTATATAAATGACTCAATAGCAACAATCCCTCAGGCTACCATAGAAGCTGTAAAAATTTTAAAAAATGTTGATACGCTCATAATCGGGGGGAATGACAGAGGTGTGCATTATGAAGTGCTGATAGATTTTTTACTTACAAGTGATGTTGCAAACATCATACTTTTTTCAGATACGGGGAAGAAAATTTATGATGCTTTACATGTAAAAGCGAAACAAAAAAATCTGTTTTTGCAAAAAAACTTGCAAGAGAGTGTAAAAAAAGCCTATAATATAGCAAGAAAAATCGTGTTGTTCTCTCCTGCTGCTTCCAGTTTTAACGAATATAAAAACTTTGCAGAGCGTGGGGATGAGTTTAAAAGAGTAGTAAATCAATTAAAAGGATAGACTATGCCGTTTATAGATGTGGATGAAGATAATTTCGATGCTGTTATGTCAAGAGAGTTTGAAAAAGAAAAATTTGTTATTTTAAAGTTTGGTTCTTACTACTGTGATGCATGCCAGATTATGGATATGGAGCTTGAAGAGTTATGTGACAGGCTTGCGAATGTTTCTGTTTTGAGCATTGACAGCGGAAAGTCGGAGTATTTGACACAGCGCTATTTTGTTGAAGAAGTACCGACTACTTTGATATTTAAAGAGGCAGAGAAACAGCTTTTTTACAGAACAGGGATTACTCTTGCCGATGATATGATAGATGTGATTTTGAAAGAGTGTTAATAAACGGCTAGTATGAGAAACTAGCTGTTTGTGTTCATACTTTCAAGAAACTCTTCATTGGTAGATTTTTTGCCCATAGTGTTGTAGATAAATTTAAGTGCTTCGACTTCGTTATCCTGTTTATGCAGCATCTGGCGAAGAATAAATACCTTCTGCAATACTTCTGGACCGATGAGCAGTTCATCTTTACGCGTTCCTGATTTGAGAATGTCAATAGCAGGGTAGATACGTCTGTCTGCAATTTTTCTATCAAGAACCACTTCCATATTTCCGGTTCCTTTGAACTCTTCAAAGATAACTTCATCCATACGGCTTCCTGTGTCAACAAGTGCTGTGGCAATAATAGTCAAACTGCCGCCGTTTTCAATGTTTCTCGCCGCTCCAAAGAAACGTTTTGGCTTATGGAGGGCATTTGCATCCACACCACCCGAGAGCACTTTTCCGCTTGAAGGGGTAACTGTGTTGTAGGCACGTGCAAGACGAGTGATAGAATCAAGTAAAATAACGACATCACGACCAAGCTCTACTCTACGTTTTGCTTTTTCTATGACCATCTCGGCAACTTTTACATGGTTTTTTGAGGGCATATCAAAGGTAGAACTGTAGACTTCACCTTTGACACTTCTTTCCATGTCTGTTACCTCTTCTGGGCGTTCATCCACAAGAAGCACCATCAGATCTACTTCAGGATGGTTGGTTGTGATTCCGTGCGCGATCTCTTTTAAAAGTTCAGTTTTACCACTTCTAGGAGGAGCAACAATCAAACCGCGCTGACCTTTTCCGATAGGACAAAAAAGATCCATCATACGCCCTGTCAAGCCTTTTTCACGGTATTCGAGTTTGAGCTGTTCTGTCGGATAAAGCGGTGTGAGGTTTTCAAAAAGTGGACGTTTTTTACTCTCTTCAGGCGGAAGGGAATTGACTGCTTCTATCTTTATAAGTGCGTAGTAGCGTTCCTGATCTTTGGGAGGACGAACCTGACCCGTTACAACATCTCCGTTTCGCAGAGCAAAGCGTTTGATTTGTGTGTTTGATACATAGGCATCATTGATACTTTCATTAAAACTCTGATCGATTGAACGGATAAAACCGTAACCGTCTTGCATGATTTCCAAAATACCGCTGAAAAGAATATAGCCGCCTTGAGCAGTCTGCGCTTTTAAAATTTCAAATATAACATCCTGACGTTTGAGTTCATTTGGCTGTTCAACACCAAGAGCTGTTGCTATATCTACAAGCTCTTGAATGCTTTTTGTACGCAGTTCTTCAACACTTGACCCTTTTACCGGGGTATGTGTTCTTGATTTGGAATTGTTTTTATTATTGTTTTTGTTGTTATTTTTATGATTGTTACGCGATTGGGTAGAAGATTCGTTTTCACTCATATGGTTGACTGCCTTAATTGATTAGGGTTGAAATTGTAGGAAAGATTCAAAGATACCTTGCGTATCTATCTTGTTAATGGAATTTTACACTAACTCTTGAGCTATTGTCAAGTTTTTGTATTTTTATGCGTAAAGTTCTTTATTGAAGGCATCAAACTCTTTGAGTGTTTTTTCCAGAAGCTTCTGTGTTTCTTTGAAAATGTTGAGAGGTTCCTGCACTTTTTGCAGTGACCTGTCAAACATTTCTACAATGTTTGTTTTTATAGTATTGTTGCGTGCCTCACTGTTGTTTTCATTGGGTTGAAACAGTGCGGCTATCTTTTTGGCAAGTTTTGTGACAGGTGATTTTGGAGCATCTTCGCTTAGCTCCTGTATAAATTTATCTATATAAGGCTGTGCTGTTTTCATAAAAGCTGCTATCTCTTTTTTGTCCTGTGCATCAATTCCGTTTGTGTTGATAGAAAACTGAAAAGAGGCCATTGAAGAGAAACTCATGGATGTCCTGCTTGACTGAGCGTCTTTTTTATAGTTTAAATCTGCGGATTTTTCATTTGCAAAGTCCATTGTTATGACGTCTCCGCTTGATGTTTTCATGGTAATGTTTAAATCATGGCGATAATAACTGTTTGCTGCATAGGATGTATTCATTTTTCTTTTCTTCTTTTTTTTACTTTTAATCTATATCGGTAATAATGAAAAATTATCAAATGTAAATGATGTTTTCTATACAATTACATTATGAAGAACAAGTATAAAATTTTAGTAACAAACGATGATGGATATGAGGCGAGAGGACTGCTGTGTCTGGTGGAAGCTTTGCGCGAGCTCCCGGATGTGGAAGTAACCGTTGTGGCTCCGGCAAATGAAAAATCTGCCTGCGGACACTCTTTGACACTGACAAGACCTTTGCGTTTTGTGGGAATTGAAGAGAATTTCTTTAAACTTGAAGACGGAACACCCACTGACTGTGTGTATCTCTCTTTGAACGCAATTTTTCAGGGAGAAAAACCCGATCTTGTAGTCAGTGGGATAAACAGGGGCTCAAACATGGGTGAAGATATTACCTACAGCGGGACAGCGGCAGGTGCTATGGAGGGAGTACTGCATAATATTCCATCCATAGCAATTTCGCAGGTGATGGATTTTACCAATCCCAAGGGAGATTTTACGCTGGCGCAAAAAACAATCAAAAAGATAGTGACAAAAATACGAAATGACAAATTTCCTCTGCCTGAGAGAGAATTTTTAAATATCAACATTCCTCCGGCAGTTGAAGAGGCCGAGATAAAGACAACCTATGCAGGGTACAGAGTCTATTCGAATGAAGCCGATGTGCACAGTAATCCACGAGGCGAGAAACACTACTGGCTTGGACTGCATCCTCTGAACTTTCGAGCAAGAGCAGGGGTTAAAGGTGTGAGCGATTATGAAGCAATACGTGACGGATTTATATCGGTGACGCCGATTATGCTTGATCTGAGTGCGTACAAAAGTATGAAAAGACTACAGGAGTGGTTGGATTAATGCAAAAATATGACCGCATAAAACTTGTGTTAAAGGATGATTTTTCTAAACTCGAAGATGCCAAAATATTACTGCTTGGTGTTGGCGGAGTAGGGAGTTTCTGTCTGGACTGCTTATACAGAAGTGGTGTGAAAAATATCACGATTGTAGATTTTGACACCTATGACAAATCAAACCAAAACCGTCAAATGTGGTCGGAATTACATGAAGGTGAGACAAAGGTAGAGGCCTTAAAAGAGCATTATCCGGAGTTACATGTAATCAACAGACGCATAGACGAAGCATGGGTGCAGGAGTTTGATTTTGAACCATACGACTTGGTACTTGATGCGATAGATGACAGAAATGCAAAACTCGCAATCGCGCAAAAATGCCATAAAAAACTCATCTCCTCTTTTGGAAGTGCCAAAAGACTTGATCCGACAAAGGTTCAGGTGGGTGATATCTGGAAAAGTTACGGCGATAAATTCGGTGCAAAAATTCGATATGAATTGAAAAAACGCGGTTTTAACAAAAAATACAAAGTGATTTTTTCAAGCGAAGAAGCAGTCATAAAAGAAAAAGGCAGTTTTATGGGTGTTACGGCAACTTTCGGTCTGACCATGTGTGCCGAGGCAATTAAAAAGATAAGAGAGGAAAAATAGGATTTGTTTGATTTTTTAGAGAGTGACTGGTTTAACATAGGGCTTGAGATTTTTTTTGTGATTTTAATCTCTTATGATGTAAAAAAGTATTTTGAAACAAAAAAGAGAGAATATATCATCAATATTGTTCTGACAATAGCTTTTGCAATATGGGCGCTTTATCCGTACTATAACTCCTATATCGGTTGGGAAGACGAACAGAAAAAAGAGATGCTTTCACACTGCAAGGGGGATGAAAATTCCACGAAGCTTTGCAGATGCCTGGATGATGCCACTTTTAAAGAATATACCTATGATGAGTATAAGAAACTTGATAAAAACGGTTCCGATTATAAAGAGTTTGTAAAAGATGCAAAAGAGGAGTGTCTGGATGATTCATGGTTTTGATTTGAGTTCTCCTCTTGTTTGTGAGGGAATTGTCGGTGACGGCTGTGGGGGTGGACGCATTTTTTATGTTCAAGATGAAAAACTGCAAACCTTTGATCCTGTGACAAAAATGTCTATGATACTTCTGGAAAATGTGAAAAATGCCCAAAAAATCAGTAAATCTGCCTGTATTATTACAATAGAGTGCTCAGACCAAACCAGAGAGTTTGATCTTTCATCATTGTAGTTTTCTGACACATACCAGTTTGTTTGTATGACATTTATCCGTTGATGAGACGAAACCGTTTCCTGTATAAACGGTATAAGCATTAAATCCGTCACTGCTTTTGTCTATATCTTTACTCCAGTACAGCGCAGTATCAAGGTGCCTGAATTTTGTTTTGAGTTTTTTTGACTCTCCCAAGTGTTGCAGTTCCTTTTTTGTCGGCAGTCGCCAGTCATCTTTTTGCTCTACATGTAATGCTTCACAGTAACTGTTTGCCAGTTTCCATATACCGTTAAACTCCTGCATATCCTTTGTATCGAGCCATTGTAACTTTTGCTCTGTATCTGTAACGATCTCTTGTGCCTCTGTAGAGGAGAACAAAACAAAAAGCAGCATAAAAATTTTTTGCATTGCCAAACCTTCTTATTTGAAACTCATAAGTGCATACCCGTCATTTTGGTATCTGATAGTATCGATAAAACTGTTTTTTGAGATTTTCACAAAAGGTATAACATCTGTTTTTTCAATGGCATTATGTGCCAGAGACATAGCACAGGCAGTGATGGTGACATTTTTTCTTTTTGCAAGTTTTTTGAGGTATTGCTGGGATTGTTTTATATCTTGAACATCTTCATCCGGTACTATCATGTCATAGTCATTTGCCACCATTGCAACGCAGGAACCGTGCAGTGTCAGTGCTACTTTTGCAGTATCTCCCTGTTCCTCTATCATATCTATGGTTTTTCCGACAAGCCACATACGACTTTTTATATAAGACGCATTGCCCGAACTGCAGTCAAAGACAACCTTATACTCTTTGGCATTGGCAAGTAGACTAAAAAGGGTAAAAATTAAAAAAAGATTTTTCATATGCTTACTCTAAGCCAAAAACATTTGAAAGTGTGTTAATGTAGTTAAAATAACCGGTAATAGCAACCGCTTCGACTATTTGGACATCACTCCAGCCGAGCTTTTTTAACGTGTCTATCTCTTTTTTTGTAACTTTGTAGTTGTCTTTTTTGGATGCGCGTATACAGAAGTTCAAAAGTGCTTTTTCTGCTTCATCAGCATCCAAATCATCGACACCCTGTAAAACTTCTTCGATTCTTTCTTCACTCATCCCTAACATTTTTGCGATACTTTTATGGACATCTACACACATTTTGCAGCCATTTTCCAAAGATATAAGCAGGGCAATAGACTCTTTTATATCGTATGAGAGTGTGGTTTCATCCAAAAGGTATTTTTGTATCATTGTATCTGTCGCAAAGTAGACTTTTTCGTCAAGCGCCAAGAGTTTGAATATCTCTCCGAGTTTTCCGGTTTTTTCTAAAATAGGTCTTGCTTTGTCCTGAATTGCAGGACTCATTTCTTCAAATTCCGGTAGTTGTATATATGCCATATTTTTTCCTTTGTATCTAATTTTCGTTGAAATCTGCAGGGTCTTTGTATTCTATTGTCGGCAGCAGATATGCAGTGATAAGTAAAATAGTACTAAAAATCAGTACAACAAGTAAAGCGTGATCTTCAAAATAATGAAATATTTGCAGTTTTCCCAAATCCGGGCCCATGAGGTTTTTTATCTGAGGGTAAAAAAGCGTAAAAACCGCTCCACCGACCATTCCTCCCAAAACACCGACAAGAGCATCTATGCGGCCCTCAGATACAGAAACAAAGAAAGCAGAGGGACATTTTCCTAAAATAACCAAGCCGATACCAAAAAGTATTGCCCCTGTGATAAGTCCTGCAAGCAAAACAGGTTTTACCGAATAAGAAGCATACCCGGTCTGTACCAAAATATAAAATCCCAGGCTTGAAAGTGCAACGGTTGTCATCGCCATACGAGGAACAAGGGTGTCTTCAAAAATCATAAAACCAGCCATTTTTTCAAATTTATCCAGCCTTGAGTATAAAATAACGGCACCAAAAACAAAGCCTATGAACAGCACCGTCCAAACAGAACCATGCCCTTGCTTTGCTACTGTATCAAACATATGTACAATTCTATCTGTCATTTTTGCAAACCTTTTTTTTGTAAAAAAATCTTCCTGTTATCACACCTGTTCCCAGTGCAAAAACGGCAAAGATTATACCACTGAGTGCCAATTGACTGCCACCGGACAAAATATGCCCGGCATTACATCCGCCTGCAAGTCTGGCACCAAACACAAGAAGAAATCCGGCAATAAAACTCCAAAGCATACGGGATTTGACTGATCTGTTTTTTCTCTCTTTCCAGAGTGTGGGGATAAGACTCAAATGAAAAGACTTTGTTACAAAAATTGACATAAAAAGTCCGCCAAAGAACAAACCGATCAGCATGACACCTTCCCATGCTCCGGATTGTTCTATCTCTGCTGTATAAGCATAACTGTCTGCATCAAGTCCAAACAAAACAGTTGCAAGGTACGCCATTCCGGTTGAAGCACCGATAGGACGATTTGCTCCAAAAGTTGAAAAGCTAAAATAAAAAAGTAAACTCATTGCAATTCCGCCAACCCACCAAGGTATCTGTCTAGGCATGTAAACTCCATTTAAAGTAAATAGTGTAAAGCTACACTTTACAATTTGAATTATATGATATAATTCTTAATCAGTTATTAATTAGGATGAAAAATGGATTATAAAATGTCTGAACTTGTGGCAAAAACAGGTGTTCCAAAATCAACTATACTTTACTATATAAAAGAGGGACTCTTGCCAAATCCTGTAAAAGTAAAGGCAAATGTTCATAAATACAGTGAGGAACATATAGAGCTCATCAAATATATCAAGTATATGAAAGAGGAGATGGGCAGCAGTAACGAACAGGTGAAACTGGTTTTAGAGAAAAAAAACAACTCATTTTCAAGTTCTTACACAATGCTGGCACCGCTCATGAATACTTTAAGCGGTATTGAGATTCACAGCGAACACTATAGCAAAAAAGAGTTTACAGAGCATTTTGATATTGATGAGGATCTCCTGGAAAGGTTGCTTGCTGATGGTGTTTTGATGCCAATAGGGGAGAATGATTATACTCAAAAAGAGGCGTGTATAGTGAATCTGATAGAGAACTGCAGGGAAGTCGGGATTGACTATGCACTGATAAAAGAGTATGTAAAACATGCCCGGGAACTGGCAAAACTGGAACTTAAAATGCAGGAAAAACTATGTGCGCTGCGAGATGATAAAAATTTTTCTACTTTGTGGAAAATAGTATTTGATACACTTTTTAAAACCAAAGAGTATATTTTTCATCGTGCCACCTACAAAGAATTTTACAGAGCAATCAAACAGGAACTGATTGGAACATAGATTTTTTAAAGGTGTAGGTAAACAGACTGCCTTTTCCCGGTTCAGATTGTATATCAAGATCAATACCTGCCTCATCTATGATTGATTTGACTATGCTCATACCGATGCCAAAACCATTTTTATACTCATTTTCTCTGTAATAGCGTTCAAGAATTCTTTGCGGGTTCTGGATGCCTTTCCCATAATCTTGGATACTCAGACATATATTTTCTTCTTTGTCATGAAAAAGCTTTATCTCTATTTTACTCTTTGCAAATGAAAACTTTATGGCATTGGAAAGCGTATTGTCAACGATTCGCTGCAGTTTTGTTGTACTGAAAAAAAGTATGGGCTTTTTTTCTACATTACATGTAAAGAGAAGTTCTATCTCTTTTAACTGGCAGATAAGTTCAAAATAAGAGACACGCTCCTGTAAAAAGTCATAAAGGTTAATGGGCTCATTTTTGTATTCAACTCTGTTTTGTTTTATGAGATAATCCATGTCGTTGTAAATGGTAGCAAGAGAGCGTGTTGCTGATTTTATGCGGTTAAAGTATTTGTTTTTGCCGTAAAGCGCATCAAAAAGGTCAACATTGACATTGATGATGCTCAAAGGGGTATTGATTTCATGCATGGATTCTTTGATAAAATCATCGAGCTTTTCATTGACTCTTCTAAAAGGTTTTGAAAAGCTTTTTAAAAAATAAAAAGAGAGCAGCAAGATGAGCGTAATAATTCCAAAGGCAATGAGGCTGGCTTCAAAAAAAACAGGAGCGAAAGAGATTTCTGTTTTTGTGACCAAATAGTTTGCAAAAAAGTATTTTTTATCCGGGAGTTTCGTGATGAGGTATCTGTTAGAACCTTTGGAATGGTATCCTGGCATATAGGAGGGGAGGGGTTCGTGTATTTGCGTATATACCGGCGTAAAATCTTTTTTGTACAGACCTGAGGCAAAAGAGGCAAATCTGGGAAATTCAAAGATCTCCTGAGGGTGGTTTCCAAAGTTGTCCATGGCTTTTATGATGTGGGCCTGAATGGATTTGAGTTCCACTTCTGTTTGCACTTCCTGTAGGTTTATTTTATGATTGATATACAATGACAAAGGGGTTAAGAGTATAAAAGAGACAATCAGTGTGTAAATAAGACTGTACTTTTTGACAAATTTTTCTTCATTGACAATCAAGTCGGTATCCTATGCCGTAAATATTTTCAATGACATCCTTTGGCAGCTTTCTTCTTAAGTTATTAATTTGTACTCTTGCATTGGCGGCTTCAACATTGTTTTCCCAAATCTCTTCATACAGCATTTCAAAAGTGACAATCTGGTTTCTGTGTTTGATAAACAGAGTAAGAATGTCATTTTCTGTTTTGCTCAGTTGTATCTCTCCCGATATTCCGATAAGTTTCCGGTTGTTAACATCATACTGGTAGTCACAGGGAAGCTGGAGCATATCACTGTCGGTTTTAAAACAGTTTGATTTTAGGGCATGCTGTACCCGCAACTGTAACTCGATTAGATCAAAAGGCTTCTTAATGTAGTCGCAGCAGCCGTTTGCATATCCCTGCAGCATTGCATCGGCACTTGACATAGAAGTGATGAAAATCGTAGGAATGTTCTTTCCCTCATCTGCGAGTTCTTTTCTTAAAGAAAACCCGTCAAATTCTCCGGGGACATTGACATCCAGAAGCAGTAAGTCATACTCTTTGCTGAAAATGGCATCAAAAGCATCACTGCTGTTTTCAAAACTGTCTACTGTATAGTCTTTTGAGCTGAGAAATTCTTCAATACTCTCTTTTAAAATGGTCTCATCTTCGAGCAAAAGTATTTTCATTTTATCTTTCCTCTTGAAATTTTTTGAGAGTTGGCATCCAGCAACAGGGATATTAACTCTTCTTTTGTGTATCTGTTAAGTTTGTTACGTAAATTTTTCTCCAAACAGGCCCTGTCTTTTTGTGTTGTGCATTTTTTTAATGAAACAAGCTCTTTTGCTGTTAAGTCGGTATAAAGGTCAAAGGCTTTGTCTTTGTTGACAATAGTAGAATAAAGATCTTTTCTTGAGTAGCTGAAAAAGCTTTCAAGTTCATTCTCAAAACTGCTGAAAAGTTTGAGTTTCTCTTGTGAAAGTATAAGTATAAAGTAGCCTATACGCTCTGCTTTGGAGTTAAGAATGACTTTTGATATGTAGAGATACTCTTCGGTCTGCACAGAACCCAGACTTTCAAGTTTATTCAAATCCAGTCTGCGGAGATTTTGAATATGATTGATGTTTGCTCCGTTGTTTGCTACTATCGTATTTTTAATACGCGGATTGTTTTTTAGCAGTACGGACTGGTTTTGGTACTTGTTATCAAGAAGTGCAATCATATCTATGTCGTACTGGGCAAAATATTTTTCAAGGGAATCAAAACGTTGAATAACCTCAACAAACCCGATACACTTTTTGTTCTCTACTATAGGAATAGAAGCGATAAGCACAAGCCGTCTTGCCGCTTCATAGGAGAGATGCGGGCTTAGTGTTTTTTTCATCTCAACTAAATCAGGACGGTAGGCCCTGACATTGACACCCGCATCACTGTTGTCCCAGCTGCGTGCAAATATAGTAATATCTTTGGTTAGAATTTGAATACGGATTTTTGAACCACTGAATGTTTCAAGTGCCTTCATATGTGTCTGGAGAATTTCATAGGCTTTTTTTGCATCATTGTTTTTAAGCGCTTTTTGGAGTGTTTCATTTTGCGAAAGGGCAAAGGCAAAATTAAAAGCCCGTGCCTTTTCATTTTCTATCTGTTTATTTAAAATATTGAGTAAAACAGTATGCACTCTGTCAGTAAACTCCTGCTTGTTTTGTGTATAGAAGTAGCCTATAAAGATTACCAGCATGAACAGTATTACAGCGAGATATTTCTGATAGAGTTTCATTTTCTTTTTACTTTAACCATTTTACATCAAAAGTATGTATTATTTTTTATAATAATACATAAATATTGGCTCTAAATTACTTAATTTTAACGTACGCACATCCCTGTCTTTGCAAATTGACTATTTTGATGATGCCCGCAGGTGTTTTTTTGACATAATCCTGCAGCTGTTCATCTTTGACATGTTTTTTCTTCATAGTGTTACCACAGGCGAAAAAGTGTATGTTGTCACCGCCTAATTGCTTTAAGCCCTTAAAGCGTGAAACCGTTCCTGCGCCTGTCGGTCCTCCATGCTCACAGTAAGGCATTTTTACAAAACCTGTGCCTTTAAAATCTTTCATCATGTATTGGAGACATGGTCCCAAAGCGACAACATTTATCTCATAAGGGATAAGATGTTTGTCAAAATAGCTTGCTGCGTTATTGATCGTGTTGAGCATAAGATGAATACGTTGAATATCAGGAAAATCACACTGATAGACTATCTTTACCACATCATTATCTTCTTCTGCATCACTGTTTTGCGCATATAGACCTGTTCCGAGCAACATAAGTAATGCCACTGTTGAGAGTTTTTTGAATAATTTCATTGTCAATCCTTTAAAAAGCTGCTGTTATTTGAATAGCAATACGGTTGCCCATATTGTCTAAAACTTTTTGTGCATTTGCATTACCCGGAGCTTTTGCATCCCGTATCATGTAGTTCAGATCGACTCTTGTTGCTCCTTTGAATCTGTATGAGGCACCAAGTGTTAGTGTTTTAAAGTCACGTTCGCCTTTGGTGTCATTTGTCAGACGGTTTAAGTAGTCATATCTGCCAAATACTTCGAATTTTCTCTGAACAATTTCATACTGAAGGTTTACATAGCCACCGTCCGCTTTGTTTTCACTGCCTGCAGCAAATTGAAACTGCCAGTTTTCAGTCTGTGGGTCAGGGTCTGTGTCTTTTGCACCGGTATAAATCATCCCTGAGGCTCTCATATATTCCCCTTCTACTCTTATGCCGTCTTTATGATAGGTAAAGCCTAAACCGTATCGTTTGCGATCTGCATCAATTTGGGTTGTTACTGCTCCGTTGTTGGAGAGAAGTTTTCTTTTTCCGCTTTGTCCCCAGACAAACATTTTGAGTGAATTGGTATAGTACCCTTTGCCCGGGTTTGCAAAAATTTTCTCAAATGCAAGGTAGCCGTAGTGGGTTGCCTGATCATTGGAACTGCTCATACTGACACCGTTTCCGTTTCCGTACATGTAAGCATAAGAGATGTTCCATGAGCCGACAAGTGGCAAGGTGTCAAAAATTTGCACACCTGTATCTCTAAAAGCACCGATTGGTCTGTTGATTTCCGTACTTGTATAGTGTACTGTCTGCGCGCCGCCTGCTGCTGCACCTGTCTGCGCTGCTCCTACTTTTGTTACCTGTCTTTCCAAAAGCTGTTGGAATGTCATAGAAGTAAACTCGATGTAAGGAGAAACAAAAACAGCCTGCAAGCCCTCTTCACTTCCCGGATATTTGAACATACCGGCTCTGACTTTTGCCCCTTTGATATGTTTGAGTGTTACAGAAGCATCTGTAAAATAAGTACCGACATTTCTGTGCCCGGCAAGATTATTGACACCGTTGTTTCCAAACTCTGTCATAAAAAAGTAGTTGACAAGGTTGTCATTGTCAGCCATCCCTCTCATCGCCAAACGTGCCCGGAAAAGACTCATACCGGATTGTGACTCCAAGTCAGGGTTTAAAAGGGAAAAAGGTGTTTTGTTGATACCGTTTTTGATAAGGATCTTGCCTTCGTCTTTTTTATAATTTGCCTGAATAAATCCCCAGACTTTCGGTTTGTGACTGCGATAAGGAACGATAACACCCTTTGGTGCAAAAAACTCCGGTTGATACCCCTGTAGTTTGAGCCAGTCAGCCGCCTCAATCTGTGAAGTACAGACAAGGGCTGCCAAGCCAAGAAACTTTATTTTTAAAGTTGTTTTCATATTTTCCTCCTATGAAAGATTCCGGTAGTGTAAAACAAGAGTGAAAAGAAAGTGTAAAAAAGAGGATTTCTAGAATCTTTAACTAAAAGCAAAGCTTTCTAAAAGTACTATATACAACTTTTAAAATATATTTAAGGATTTTGAATGGCTGAAATACATTTGGATACCAAAGCTTTTTTGGTCTCAGAGACAGATACGAAAGGGATTATCCGTTTTGCCAATGATGAGTTTTGTCATTATGCCGGATACAATGTTGACGAACTTGTAGGAAAACCGCACAATATTGTCCGGCATCCCGATATGCCGCGTGCCGCTTTTAAAGATTTGTGGGATACGATAAAAAGCGGGAAGCGATGGCGGGGCTTTGTAAAAAACAAGGCAAAAAACGGTGACTACTATTGGGTTTTTGCCACGGTATACCCGTTTACCTCCTGTGATGGACAACCGGGTTATATCTCCTGCAGAAGAACAGTTTCAGAAATGGAAAAAGAGAAATATGAAAAACTTTATAAAGAGATGAGAGCAAAGGAGCGCCATAATGGTTAATTTTTTAACAAAGATTTCAGTAAGAAACAAAATGCTGCTTAATGTTGCCGTGCCTCTTGCGGTCATTATCATCATAGCCATAAGTGCAATTTACACCCATTTGCAAAACAGTCAAAAGTATGAAACATACAGCATCATCGTTGATCTGGATCAAAAAATTTCCAAAGTTGTGCATGAGACACAAAAAGAGCGGGGTGCAACTGCCGGATTTTTGGGCTCAAAAGGGAAAAAATTTGCACAAAAACTCTCTTCGCAAAAAGAGGAGACAGACAAAAAAATTCAAGAACTGCAAGGCTATCTGCAAGACGGAAATGTCATCAGTCTGTTGGACAAAGATGTCAAAGCATACCTTGAAAAAGCACTGCAGGATCTCTCACGGATAAACACCATTCGTTCTCAGGTGGCGGCACAGAGTATAGGAGCAAAGGAAGCAATTGCCTACTACACACAAATGAATGCTAAATTTTTAAATTTTATAGCAAAAGCTTCTTTGCAGGCAGCGGATGCACAGCTCAGTGCCGAGACATTGGCGTATTATGATTTTTTACAGTCCAAAGAGAGAGCCGGCATAGAGCGTGCAGTCGGAAGTGCCACTTTTGCAAATGACAAATTTATCAAAGGGGCAAAAACAAAACTGGCAGGACTGATCTCTGAACAAGAGGCATTTATGAGCAGCTTTGAGACTCTTGCCTCAAAAAAAGATATCGCATACAAGAGAGAGATTCTGCAGGGTAAGGTGATTGAGGAAGTCAAACGGATGGAAACCATTTTGCTGAGAGCCAAAGAGATTGGCGGCTTTGGTGTGGATGCCACCTACTGGTTTGATACGATTACAAAAAAAATAAACAGACTCAAAAAAGTGCAGGAAAAGATAGAAACAGGATTGACTGCCAGTGACAAAAGAAGCAAAGAACTCTTTAAACTTGCCATAGATATCGCAAACTTTGTACATGAAACACAAAAAGAGAGAGGTGCTACAGCAGGGTATATAGGTTCAAATGCCAAAAAATTCGTTACAAGACTTCCGGCACAGAGAGTTGTGAGTGATAAAAAACTGGCAAGACTCAAAGAGGACATCAGAAGTTTTCATTTTCAAAACTATCCACATGAATTACGAAAACGGGTCAATCAGTTTGTGCAAAAGATTCAAAAGTTACAGGGTGTAAGAAAACGGGTAACATCACTGGATATTGATGTAAAAAGTGCTCTAAACGCTTATACTGCGGCAAATACATCTATGCTTGATACGATTGCCTACATGACACATTTGGCAAGAGATATAAAAAGCGGAAGAAAGCTTATTGCCTATTACAGTTTTTTGATGGCAAAAGAGAGAGCGGGCATAGAGCGGGCAGTGCTCTCAAATGCCTTTGCCAGAAATAAATTTCTGCCGGGTATGAAAGACAAGTTTGTAAAACTCATAACAGAACAAAAAAGCTTTTTAAGAGTATTTCGCTCTGTTGCTCCTTCCTATCTGGTGGCATATTATACAAAGCAGATGGATATACAGGCAGTGCAGGAAGTTGAAAAGATGCGAAAAATTGCGCTTGAAGCCAATACCATAGGCGGATTTGGTGTGGATGCTTCTTACTGGTTTGATACCATCACGCAAAAAATCAATCTTTTGAAGAAAGTTGATGACCACCTGAGCCAAAATCTTACCCGCCTGGCACATGAAAAATATGAGAATGAAAAAAATGCGCTCTATCTGTATCTTTTTGTCATGCTTTTTATTATTTTGTTTACAGCAGTGCTTTCGTGGCTTATCAGCAAAAATATCACACACTCCGTTGCCAAAATAAGCAAAGGGATGGAACAGTTTCTGGAGTTTTTAAACAGGAAACACAATGTAATCGAGAAGATTGACCTGCGCGGCAGTGATGAACTTGCCCGTGTTGCAAAAATGGTCAACGAACAGACAGATACGATTAATGAGGGAATTGAAAATGATATGCTGTGTGTCGGAGAGTCAATCCTTACACTGAACAAAGTACAGCAGGGCTCTTTTAAGTGTCGAGTCAATTCCGAGGCAACCAACTCGCAAATCCAGACTCTGGCAAATACAATCAATAAAATGCTTGATACCCAGGAAAAAGTGATGGACAACATACTCGAAGGTCTCGAGAAGTATGCAAACTATAACTACCTGGATAAGATTGTTCTTGATGATAAAATTGGAGGAGAGACAAAAGCGGTTGTAGAAAGAGTCAACGACCTGGGTGATGCCATCACAAAACTTTTGAACGATTCCTACAACAATGCAAATGCACTGCTTGAGCGGGCGGATATGCTTGAGTCAAAAATGCAAGAGTTAAACAAATCGACAGCCTCACAGGCAAAAGAGTTGAGTGGGACGACACAGGCGGTCAATACTATAGCCCAGACCATAGAAGAGACCTCGCAAAAAGCAAATGAAGTGGTCAGTCAGTCACAGGATATTAAAAATGTTATGCAGGTTATCAGTGATATAGCGGATCAGACAAATCTTCTGGCACTCAATGCTGCGATTGAAGCGGCACGTGCGGGTGAGCACGGACGCGGATTTGCCGTTGTTGCCGATGAGGTCAGAAAGCTTGCAGAGGGAACACAAAAATCACTGGCTGAAATCAACACAACAGTGAGTATCCTGACGCAGTCCATTACTGATGTTGAAGCCAATATTTCTGAACAGAGCGAGAGTGCAAATTCTATCAACAAAGCTGTTGATGAGGTAAATGCCATGACAGAGCTCAATGCGCAGACTGCGGCTGAAGTCAATAAAGTGGCAGGAGATGTAAAAGAGATGTCTCTCAAAGCATTGAGTGAAATAGAAAAAAATAAATTTAACAAAGTGTAAAGTTTTGATATAATCATACAACTAAAAAAATTTAATAAAGAGAATAGATTATGCAAAACAACATAGAACCGATGACACTTTTTGGCTACGAGAAGTTACAGGCCGAAGTAAAAGATTTAAAAGAGGTGAAACGCCCGGGTGTTGTCAAAGCGATTGAAGAAGCGCTTGAACACGGAGATTTAAAAGAAAATGCGGAATACCATGCGGCAAAAGAGCAGCAAAAAAGTATAGACAACCGCCTTGCAGAACTGCAGGAGATTTTGGGAAATGCCCAGATTGTTGATCCCAAAGAGCTGCAACACACCAAGGTAAGCTTTGGCTCAACAGTTGTTATGACAAATATGGACACAGACGAAGAGGTAACCTACACGATAGTAGGCGGGTGTGAGAGCAATCCTGACATCGGGCTCATCTCTTTTAACTCTCCTCTGGCAAAACAGCTTCTTGGCAAAGAAGAGGGCGATGAGGTTAAAGTCCGTCTTCCCGGCGGTGAAAAAGAGTTTGAGATAGACGAGGTGAAATACCAGGATATTGTTTTTGAGTGTAAAGAGTAATGCAAAACAAGAGTAAAATAAATGTAGGCGTAGTCGGTGCAACAGGCTACACAGGTCTTGAACTTGTAAAAATGCTCATAAAGCATCCTTTTTTTCATTTGGCATATATTGCAAATTCTGAAGGAGGCACGACGATAAACAAACTGCATCCTTCTTTAAACGGTGTGTGTGAAGATGTTGTGCAAAAAGCAGATATTGATACAATGGCGCTTACATGTAAGCTTGTCTTTTTGGCACTGCCGCATAAAACAGCAATGGCTTATGTCAAGCCGTTGTTGGAAAAAGGCGTCAAGGTTGTTGACCTCTCGGCTGATTACAGACTGCCGCAGGATATTTACGAAGAATTTTACTGTCCGCACACAGATGCAAAAAATCTGGAGCATGGTGTTTATGGACTTCCTGAACTCAACCGCGAAGCGATAAAGTCTGCAAAACTGGTTGCAAATCCGGGATGTTTTCCGACATCTGCCATTTTGGGGCTTCTCCCTTTTATGGACAGACGTATAGAAAATACACCGATTATTATAGATGCAAAAACAGGGGTGAGCGGAGCAGGCAAAAAACTCAGTGAAGTGACGCATTTTGTCAATGTCAATGACAATCTTTTTGCCTACAACCCTCTGCTCCACCGTCATGCTCCCGAAATTGCAGAAAAACTGAATGTCTCTTTTGACGAAGTCAGTTTTGTGCCGCATCTGGTCCCTGTGACCCGGGGTATGATAAGTTCGATTTACATACAGGTCAGCGGTGACTTTGATGCCTTGGACGTTGTAAAGGAATTTTATAAAAATGATGTACATGTAAGGGTGAGTTCTTCTCCTGTTGACATGAAGAATGTTGCCGGAACAAATTTCTGTGACATCTATGCCCAGAGAAAAGGCAATATGCTTTTTATATCTTCAAGCATAGACAACCTGATGAGAGGGGCATCTTCTCAGGCTGTTGTCAACGCCAATCTGATGATGGGACTTGATGAAACAACGGCGATTCCAGATATAGCCTATGTCCCCTAAACCGGTTATTATCCAAGAGGGTGCGTTCATTGTTTCTGATGCGCACTATTCACACCTGCGTCCGGAACTTTTATACTTTTTGCGAGAAATTCACAGTAAAAATATGGCAGTACCCCAGCTTATCCTGATGGGAGATATCTTTGACGCACTGTTTGGGTCTATAGACTTTACATGTAAGCAGAACAAAGAGGTCATAGCGCTTATCAATGATATTTCCAAAGATACGGAAGTTGTCTATTTAGAGGGAAACCATGATTTTAATATAAAAAATGTTTTTCCAAAGGCAAAGGTTTTTTCGATTAAAAACCAGCCGGTAGAAGCGTTGTATCAAAAGAAAAAAGTCTATCTGGCACATGGAGACTTTGATGGAGACAGACTTTACAAACTCTACACATCTTTGATACGAAGCCCTTTTGTCCTTTTTGTTTTAAAGTATATAGATATATTTTCCAAACATGCGATTTTGAAAAATCTTGACAGCTATCTGAGCAAAAAAAATGACTGTAAAAAATTTACGGGTTTTAGAGAGTTTGTACAAAAGCGTTTGGCAGAAAAATATACCTGCGACTACTTTATAGAGGGACATTATCATCAAAACACTTCTTTTGGCACAGACGGCTTTTACTATATAAATCTGGGTGCTTTTGCTTGCAATCAAAGATACTTTATTGTAAAATCAGCTCAAGACATAGAGTTGTTGGAAGAAAAAAAATACTCTAGGGAGATATAAAAGATGGATGAAAAGTCTTTAAAAGTTGGTTCCAATGAGATGGAACTTGTTGATTTTCGCATATTTAAACAGGAAAAAGACAAGGTTTATGAAGGTATTTACGGTATCAATGTCTCTAAGGTCAGAGAAATTATACGTTTGCCAAAACTGACAGAGCTGCCAAGTACACCGGAATTTATAGAGGGAATATTTGACTTGCGTGAAGTGGTCATTCCTGTTGTCAACCTGGCAAAATGGATGGGTGTTACTGAACCGGAAGATGCAAAGAAAAATGCCCGCGTCATTATTACAGAGTTTAACAATGTACTGATAGGGTTTATAGTCCATGAAGCAAAACGCATCAGAAGAATCAGCTGGAGTGATATAGAACCGGCAACTTTTATGAGCAGTTCCTCAGGACTTGAGAGCAATAAAATCACAGGGGTAACGAAGATAGAGGGTGACAATGTCCTTTTGATCCTGGACCTTGAAAGTGTTGTTCAGGATTTGGGACTGTATGAACCTGAAACAGATTCCGCACCGGAAAAAATAGAAACATTTTCAGGTTTGGCAATGGTGCTTGATGACAGTGCAACGGCTCGAAAAATTGTCAAAGATGCTCTGATGAAAATGGGCTTTCATGTTGTAGAAGCGATGGATGGAGAAGAGGGTCTTAATAAACTGAAAGATCTGTATGAAACATATGGAGACAATTTGGCAGATAATTTAAAAATTATTATTTCAGATGTTGAAATGCCAAGAATGGACGGTTTCCATTTTGCGGCAAAAGTCAAAGAAGATGAAAGGTTCAGTGATATTCCTATAGTCTTTAACTCCTCAATCAGTGATCATTTTAGTGAAACAAGAGGTGAGGAAGCCGGCGGGGAAGCTTATTTGGTTAAGTTTAAGGCAGGTGCATTTTTTGATGAAGTATCACGTATAGTACGTGCACATATGAAGAAATAGGGAGTATAAATATGGATGAATTTCAAGAGATACTGCAAGATTTTTTAGTTGAATCGTTTGAACTTGTTGAAAAGCTTGACGAAGATTTGGTCGAATTAGAATCCCGTCCGGATGATTTGGAGTTGCTAAACGGGATATTTCGTGTTGCGCACACTGTTAAAGGGGCTTCATCATTTTTAAATTTTGATACATTGACACATTTAACGCATCATATGGAAGATGTTCTCAACAAAGCCCGTCACGGAGAGTTGAGTATAACGCCGGATGTTATGGATGTTATTTTAGAATCAATTGACCTCATGAAAGCATTGTTGGAAAAAATTCGTGATACAAGCAGCGATGACGGCATAGATGTGGCCGCCTGTGTCGCAAGACTTGACAAAATAAGCAACGGTGACCTTTCAGGACTTGCCGATGCCGCAGCAGCACAGGAAAAAGAAGAACAAGAGCCTGCGGCAGCTGAAAAAGAGACTCAGGAAGAAGAACCGGACTATGACAATATGGATCCTGATGAGATAGAAGCTGAAATAGAAAGACTTTTGGCACAGCGCCAGGCCGAAGACAGAGCCAAAAGAGAAGCAAAAATAGCCGCGGGTGAAGAAGTGCCTGTGATGCCGCCGGAACCGAGTGAAGAAGAGCCGAAAAAAGAAGAAAAACAAGAGAAAAAAGAAGAAGCTCCAAAGGCACCGACTCCGGCTCCTGTCTCACAAAATAAAAAAGCATCGCAAAATACTTCTTCTGAGGATCCAAAGGCGGCAGCACCGGCAAAACGTGCACCTGCCACGGTTGAGCAGACGATTCGTGTCGATGTAAAGAGACTTGACCATCTTATGAATCTAATCGGTGAGCTTGTTTTGGCAAAAAACAGACTGATTAAAATCAATGATGATGTTGAAGAGCGTTATGAGGGAGAAGAGTTTTTAGAAGAGCTCAATCAGGTTGTTTCCATTGTTTCTCTTGTAACAACTGATTTGCAAATTGCGGTTATGAAAACCCGTATGTTACCAATTGGAAAGGTTTTTAACAAATTCCCTAGAATGATTCGAGATCTTTCCCGTGAACTTAACAAAAAGATTGAACTTGTTATTTCAGGGGAAGATACAGAGCTTGACAAATCAATTGTGGAAGAGATCGGGGATCCGCTTGTGCATATTATTCGTAACTCCTGTGATCACGGTATAGAAACCCCGGAGGAGCGTCTTGCAAAAGGAAAACCGGAAGAGGGTACGATTACACTCAAAGCCTATAATGAGGGTAACCAGATTGTTATTCAGATAGATGATGACGGGAAAGGACTTGATCCGGAGATGCTCAAACAAAAGTCTCTTGAAAAAGGCATCATCACTGAAAAAGAAGCAGAGCAGATGAGTGACAAAGAAGCTTACACGCTCATCTTTAAACCGGGTTTTTCAACAGCTGCGGCTGTGACAAGTGTATCAGGACGTGGTGTCGGGATGGATGTTGTCAAAACAAATATCGAAAAACTCAACGGTATCATAGATATTGACAGTGAAATAAACAAGGGTACTTCTATAAAACTGAAAATTCCACTGACTCTGGCAATCATTCAGGCACTTCTTGTGGGTGTTCAAGAAGAACATTATGCCATTCCTTTAGCTTCTGTTCTTGAAACGGTCAGAATTTCAAAAGATGAAATATACACAGTAGAGGGACGTTCTGTCATGCGATTGCGTGATGATGTTCTTTCTTTGGTGCATATAGGGGATATTTTTGAAGTTGAACGTATTTTGGATGCAAGTGAACATGCCTATGTCGTTGTTTTGGGACTCGGAACAAGCAAACTGGGGCTTATTGTAGATATTTTGGTAGGACAGGAAGAGATTGTTATCAAGTCTCTCGGTGAATATCTCAAAGGCATTGAAGGGATTGCGGGAGCTACCATCCGTGGAGACGGAGGTGTGACACTTATCGTTGATGTCGTGGCGCTTATGGATATGGCCAAAGAGACAAAATCAACACAAATAACAGCAACTGCTGAATCTGTTATGACAGAAAAAACAAAGGCGAGTGACTATACTATCATGATAGTCGATGATTCAAAAACAGACAGAACCATTATGCGAAAAGCACTTGAACCTATGGGGGTTACCATTGTTGAAGCAAGTGACGGACAAGAAGCACTTAATCTCCTCAAGTCAGGAGACTATAATGTTGATGCGATGCTTATTGACATTGAAATGCCAAGAATGGACGGATATACACTTGCCTCAGAGATCAAAAAATACAACAGATATAAAAACCTGCCGCTTATAGCCGTCACATCAAGAACAAGTAAATCTGACCGTATGCGCGGGGTTGAGTCCGGTATGGTTGAGTATATCACAAAACCTTATTCTGCCGACTATTTGGCAAGTGTTGTACAGAGAAATGTTAACTTTAAACCGGAGTTTTTATAATGAGTGATAAATTAAAAGAGATTATTAACAAACAGGCTGAACAAAATGACAGTGTTGTTGACCAGCTCGATGATGTGGTACAGCTTGTCGGATTTGTCATAGGGGATGAAGAGTATGCGGTGCCTATTCTTTCCATTCAGGAGATTATCAAACCTTTTCCATGGACAAGAGTTCCGCAGGTTCCAAAATATGTTCTGGGTGTGTTTAATCTTCGCGGTTCTGTTATTCCGCTTATAGATCTGCGTACAAAATTTGGACTGCCTCCTAAAAAACAGAGTGAAGAGACACGCTTTATTGTGATGCGTAACGGTTCTGATGTGGCAGGATTTGTGATAGACAGACTTACAATGGCAATTCGCATTAAAAAAGAAAATGTGGGACCGCCGCCTGATACTGTCAACGGTGATGATACTATTATAGACGGTGTGGGAAAGCAGGCAGATAAAATTATTACTATTTTAAAAGTAAACAAACTTTTAGAAAGAGATTTTTAGCCCTTTTGTCTCATGCCTGAAAACCTACTGTGCACTACCATTGAGAAAGAGAGTATTTCCCTTGAATTTTCGGGGGAATTGACACTCTACAATCTTCATCAAGCCCAAGAATCCATTGCAAAAATCGGGCTCTCAAATTTTAAAAAAATTACTGTTGATTTAAGAGATGCCTCTTATCTTGATACCGCTTTTGCTCTTTTTTTAGCTGACCTGCAAGAAGAGTACCATGCGAAGATAGAGTCTGCAAATACAAACTTTTTGCATACACTTGCATTGACCAAAGAGCATAAAAAAAAGCTCGATAAAAAATACAAACCTCCAAAAGAAAATATATTAGAGTATGTGGGAAAAACATTTTATCGCTCCTACCTTTCATTTGTCTCTTTTATGGAGTTTATCGGGAAGGTCTTCATCTCTTTTTTACTCTATTTTAAAAGTGTCAAAAATATTCGTTTTAAAGAGATTGCATTTGAAATCAATGAAAGTGCACTGCGCGCTCTTGGCATTGTAGCATTGACAAGCTTTCTGATTGGTTTGGTGACAGCCTATCAGGCAGCTTACCAGCTTCAGCGATACGGAGGCAATATTTTTATAGTGGATATGATGGGTATTTCTATATTCAGAGAACTTGCTCCCTTGATTACGGCAATAGTCATCGCTGGAAGAAGCGGTTCAGCCTATACGGCACAGATAGGG
The DNA here is from genome assembly GCF_020410885.1 of Sulfurimonas sp. SWIR-19. Lineage (GTDB taxonomy): Bacteria > Campylobacterota > Campylobacteria > Campylobacterales > Sulfurimonadaceae > Sulfurimonas > Sulfurimonas sediminis. The sequence goes on from NZ_CP084578.1 coordinate 631,267, forward strand.
GCGATGAAAATCACACAGGAAATTGATGCCATGCGAACTATGGGCTTTGACCCCTATACATTTTTGGTCTTGCCAAGAATTGTTGCGCTTGTTGTCATGCTGCCGATACTCATTTTTGTAGCAGATATTATGGCTATGCTCGGAGGCATTATCGTTGCTGATTTGAGTCTGGATTTGCCACCGGCACTTTTCATAGACAGACTGCAAGAGGTAGTGGCGATGAAACATTTTTACGTGGGACTAATCAAAGGACCGTTTTTTGCATTTTTGATTGCTTCTATCGGTATCTACAGAGGCTTAATCGTCAAAGATGATACACAAAGCATAGGATACAATACTACAAAAAGTGTTGTCGAGTCACTCTTTGCCGTCATTGTATGTGATGCGGTTTTTTCTATAGCCTTTACAAATCTGGGGATATGATGGAACTGATTAAAGTAAGCGGTGTCAAAACAGTTTTTGGTGACAAAGTAGTGCATGACGGGCTCAATTTACATGTAAACGAAGGTGAAATTTACGGGCTTTTGGGACCAAGCGGCTGCGGAAAAACAACACTGCTGCGTGAAATGGTGATGCTGCAGGAGTTTCAGGGAGGAAGTATTGAAATTTTGGGACAGAAAATAGAGAGTGTCAGTGAAAGCCAGGCACAGGAACTCAGGCGAAAATGGGGTGTGCTGTTCCAGTTTGGTGCGCTTTTTTCTTCTTTGACCCTGGCAGAAAATATTGCGTTGGCGCTGCGGGAGTATGCAACACTTTCTGAAAAAATGATAGAAGAAATAGTGGCATTTAAACTTGATTTGGTAGGATTAAAACCAAGTGATGCATTTTTGTATCCTTCGCAGATAAGCGGAGGTATGCGAAAAAAAGCGGGGATTGCCAGAGCCTTGGCGATGGATCCCAAACTGCTTTTTTTGGATGAGCCTACAAGCGGGCTTGATCCGATTTCTGCCAGAGAGTTCGATGAACTTATCTTGCAGTTGCGCTCCATGCTCGGACTTACTATGGTAATTGTCACACATGATTTACATTCTATATATAATACTTTGGATAGAATGGCTATAATTGATAATAAAAAAATTGCCTATGAGGGCAGTTTAGAAGAGGTTACTTCTGTGAAGAATGATTTTATACAAACTTTTTTTAGAGATAAAACATGAACAATAAAGTAAATTATACATTGGTAGGGTTTGTCGTTTTGTTGGGAATGCTCAGCATACTCGGGTTTGTTTACTGGATGCTCAAACCTGAAAAAGCAGAGGCGACACAGAACTACATTATATATTTTAATGAATCGGTGTTGGGACTTAATCTTGATGCACCTGTGAAATACAAGGGTATAAAAGTAGGCAAAGTAATACGCTTGCGCATTAATCCGAAAAACACCGAACAGGTGGAAGTGACAGTCAGTATGCTAAAGACGACACCCGTAAAAGAAGATACGGTGGCGAAGCTCACCGCACAGGGCATTACCGGACTGAGTTATATAAATCTGACAGAGGGAAGCAATAATGCACCGCCGCTTAAAGCAAAAAAAGGAGAAATCTATCCTGTAATCAAGTCAGCTCCTTCTTTTTTCGCAAATGTGGAACAGTCACTGGATTCGGTCTCTGAACTGTTGCTTATGACGCTTGACAGAACAAATGAGCTGTTGAGTGAAAAAAACCAGGAACAGTTTTCTAGATTTTTGCATGAAAGTGCTATGGTTATGGCAAAAATTGATACAATACTTGATGAAAAAACCATTGCACACCTGCAATCGAGTGCGGAAAATATGGAACATATCACAGCCCAGATTGACAAAAGTATTCCTAATATGAATAAATTAGTCGAACACAGCATTGCATGGGAAAAGAAAATCAATGACTCTTTTTCTAGTATCAAACAAACATATCTGGAAATGGGACAGATTATGAATGATATGGCAAAATCTTTTTCTGATGTACAGAATAATGTTGAAGATATCACAGTGCAGTCAGTACCGTTGATTAACAGCACAGTGACACAAATGCAACAGACATTGATAAATTTAGATGAACTGTTAGAACATTATGACCGCAGTCCGAGTGATATTTTGTATAAAAAAGAAACAGAAAAAAGGGGACCTGGTGAAAAATAGACTATTAATTGTATGGCTTACATGTATCGCGGTAATAACAATTACCGGATGCACATCGCCGACACCGGCGCAGAATCAGTACAGACTCAACCTACAGACAAAAGCAGTAAAAGTACAGACAGGCAAATGTCGACAAAAAACACTCAAAGTAGAGCACTCTTTTGGTGACAAACTTTATATGTCCTTGAAAATGTACTATGTAGAGGGAAAATATGCACAATACTCTTATGCCCAATCAAGATGGGCACAGACGCCAAATGATGCTCTAACATATGCTGTTACAGAGTATTTGCGAGCTATGAATCTTTTTAAGAGTGTGCAAAGTGCAGACTCAAAAACAAAAAACGACTACAGACTGGAAATAAATATAGAAGATTTTATGCAGTATTTTGATGAAAACGAAAAGAATTCTTTTGTCAATGTTGTCATTACATGTAATCTGGTTGATGAAGCAAGTCATAAAACAGTAGCGACAAAAACTTTTCATTTCAAACAAAAAACTTTGTCAGATGATGCAAAAGGCGGGGTTATTGCACTCAGCAATGCCTTAGATGAAATTTTAAAAGAGTGCGGCTTATGGCTGCAGGGAGTATGTCTTGATAAGTGAAAAAGAGTATAAACAAAGAAGAGTACGCCTGGGACGTCAACTGAAACCTTTTAGTGTGGCTGTTTTGTTTAGTGCAGAGCCAAAAACGCGTTCCAATGACACACAATATCCATACCGACAAAACAGTAATTTTTACTATATGAGCGGTTTCACAGAAGATAATTCTGTTTTGGTTATTGTAAAAGGTGCAAAAAAATTTCACACTTTTTTGTTTGTTGCCAAAAAAGACAAAACGCAGGAACTCTGGCATGGAAAAAGGCTGGGAAAAGAGAAAGCCAAAGAGTTTTTCATGGTGGATAATGTTTTTGAAATTGATGAGTTTGAAGCAAAACTCAAAGAGTATGTACAAAACAAGGCACATATTTATCATGATTTTAAGCTTGAATATGCAAAAGTCAAAGTTTTAAAACGACACAGTAAAAGCATACAAAGTTATGAAAATCTGGCGACATATATTGAAAAAATGCGTCTCATAAAGTCAAAATCTGAGATTAAGCTCATCAAAAAAGCTATAAATATTACAAAAAAAGCACACCATAAAGCGATGAAATTGAGTGCGAAACTGCATTATGAGTATGAACTGCAGGCAAATTTAGAGTATATTTTCAAAAAAAACGGTGCCTACAGTGATGCCTATACATCTATTGTAGCCTGTGGAAACTCTGCCAATACTCTGCATTATGTAAACAATGATAAAAAATTGATGCAAGGGGATCTGATACTTATAGATGCCGGATGTGAATATAAGTATTATGCAAGTGATATTACACGAACAATACCAGTCAGCGGAAGTTATACAAAAGCACAAAGAGAACTTTATGACATGGTTTTACATGTACAAAAAGAGATTATAAAGATGATTTCTCCGGGTGTGTTTAAAAGTGCACTGCAGAAAAAATCCGAAGAGTTGCTGTGTCAGGGAATGATAGATTTGGGAATATTGCATGGAGAACTCAAAACACTGCTAAAAGAAAAAGCACACAAAAAATACTATCCGCACGGTATCGGACACTGGATGGGGCTTGATGTGCATGATGAATGTCCCTATAAAAAACCAAACGGCAAAGAGATTCCCCTGCAACCCGGTATGGTTATGACCATAGAACCCGGCATTTACCTTGATGCAGCAGATGTAACTATTCCTAAAAAATACAGAGGTACAGGCATAAGAATCGAAGACAATATTTTAGTTACAAAAAATGGCTGTGAAAACCTCTCTTCACATATAGCAAAAGAGATAAATGAAATTACTCGTAAGAGTAACTCCAGCCGGTAAGATTCTCTTTTTTGGCTTCATCAAAGGCATCTGAATCTGCCAAAAAATCCATGACATGCATGACTGTATAGGGAATACTTTTTTGATCTTCCGGCTTTACCAGTAACATAGGCATAGGTGTCTCCTGTGCCTTGCTGAGTGCAAAGCCCACAGGCATAAGCTGACTCATGAGTTCTGCAGGTTTGCCTATTTTATGCTCCTGTAAAAATTTTTTTAGTACGGCATCCTGAATATCTTTTGGTAGTGCTTCTTCTGTATTTAAAAAGATTGTAAAGTGTATGGGTGTCTGTTTGAAATGATCCGGTGCCGGTGCCGCCATAATGATGTACTCTACATTTTTCAAATGTTCTTTTATCTGTTGTTGGTTGAGATATTTGTCTGTTTTGATTGCCTGGGCTTTCATATTGCTCTTTTTTTATGACAGAATGTCAGTTTTTTAAATCTGTTTAGAATTTTAACATAAATTAGTAATCTTTTTTAGAACCCATGTGTCAAAAAAGTTTAAACAGCCGGCACTGAAGTACCGGTTCCGAAAAAGCATTAATTTTCTTAACTTAATGGTATTAATCCTTCAGGGTGGGCGGAGAGTGGCAGGAAAGTTTGAAGATGGTACAAGATATGCTTAATTATTTGTATCAAAGAAGGACATTTATGCAGTTTATCGAAGCACTTAAACTTAGAAGTAAGCTTTTTTTTCTTTTTCTTTTGATTACTGTCGGGCTGTTTGCTCTTGGATTCATAGGAACAAACTACGTTAATGCAATGAAAAAAAATATGGATTCTTTGTACTTTGGTTCTTTGATACCTGTAACAGAGTTAAACGAGATAGTCAAAACATACAGTTACGACCTGGCGGCTACCGTTTACAAGGTGCGAAGAGGTGAAATCAGCCCCAGTGAGGCAGCTTTTAAAATAGAAACATCTCTGGAATATATCAATAAAAAATGGCAAAGTTATAAGTCTCATTTTAAGACAGAAGAGGAATTGTATTATCTGGAATATGCTGATTTGGAAATTAATCGTGCCAATAATTATTTTTCCAAAGTGCTAAAAGCCGTGAAAGCTTCCAAAAATTTAGCGCATATATCAATTACAACACTTGAAAAAAAAGTTGAGACAATTCATAATGTTTTAGAAAAGCTGATCAATTATGAAGTAAATATGGCAAATTATGAGAGAAAAAAGTTTTTATATACCTATGATTCAATTTTGCTGAAAATCGGTACTTCACTCGGGCTTATTATTGTGGGACTGCTGATCATTCTTTTTTATGTGTTTGAGAGTATCCAAAAAGATCAGACAAGACTTGAAATTGCAGCGAAGAAACTCAAACTTGTCAATAAAAAGCTTGAAAATGCCTCTTATACAGATTCTTTGACAAATCTTCACAACAGAAGATATTTTAATTTCATCTATGAGAGAGAAGTCAAGCGCGCAAAACGAAACAAAGCCTATATTACATTTATGATGCTTGATATTGACTATTTTAAACAATATAATGATACCTATGGGCATATTGCAGGAGATGAAGCACTTAAAAGTGTTGCAAAGGTTTTAAAAGAGAGACTCAAACGCCCGGGAGACTATGTTTTTAGACTTGGCGGTGAAGAGTTTGGAGTACTTATGAGTGATACGAGTGAGACTAACAGCGCAAATATTGCCAGAGAAATCTGCAATGCAGTAAGAGGACTTGAAATAAAACATGAAGCTTCAAAAGTAAATGAGTATCTTACACTCTCTATTGGTGTTGTTTGCTGTATAGCAGATGAAGCGCTGGATGAAGATGTATTGATTTCACGGTCTGATGAGATGCTTTATGAAGCAAAAGAAGCCGGAAGAGACAGGTATGTAATAACTTCAAATGCCTCAAAGGCAAAAATTGCCTAGTGTCCGTTTTTGAAACGGAACTTTTCTTCAGTTAAAAGCGGGCGAAGCTTTTCTTTTATATCTCCTTGAAACTCCATCCAGTTTTCTTTAAGAGTGCCTCCGCAACCAAGCTTTTTTTTCAGTAATTTTAAGAGGAGTGTCAGTTCACTTTTTGGTCTGTGGAATTCTCCAACCAGTGTAACTGTTTTGCCTCTGCGTTTTTCTTTTTTAAAAAGTAAAATATGTTTAGCAGGTTCTTCCGTAATATTTGAACTTTTTGGAGGGCTGGGATGATGAACTTCCGTCCAGCTGTCATCATTTATGCTCGCACCGATAAAGATATCGAGTTTTTTTCCTCTACTCATTTTTTTCTCCAAGATAGCGAAATCGGGGTTGTATACAACCTTTGACAGATAAAGTTTCAAAAAACATACTGTAAGGTCGTACCCAGAGCCCTTCGTCTCCATACAAGGCGCGATAAAGAACCATAAGTTCTTCTGTTTCAGAGTGTCTTACGGTCTCAATCACTTGATACCTTTTGCCTTTGTAGTGTTCATAAATACCTGTTTTCATCAGCAAACGCTCTGTGCCAAAATACTCATCTGTTCTTGTGTGTAATTTTTATTATGAAGTGTATCTGTGACATCGCGCAGGGAGTGTGTTTTGTGGTTGTATAGAACAACAAATAGCTCATCCCCTTTTTGTAAAAAAGTAGTCTCTCCATAGGGCGTATAGCGTGTAGCCCCTATGCTGATAAGCGCTTTTTTTGGGTAGTTACATGTAGCTGCATAGCTTTTTATATCTTCGAGCGGTCCAAAATCTTTTTGGGTATTTATTTGCTTGCATATCCATTGTGTGAGTTTTTTATACAAGTAGCTGTAACCGTTAAGTGCTACATTTTCGCCATATGGATGCAAGGCATCATTGCGACGTAAAAAACTGCAGATGCTGAAGTCATCCATCACGCCACCCTCTTCAAATTTGTCAATAGAAATGAGTTGCGAAGCAAATCCTTTGGAGTTTTGTCCCCAGTTTTTTTTGTCACTGATTTTTTGGGCACCGTTTACACGAATAGAGCAGTCGTTATATGCCCCGAATGATGTTGGTTTGATAGCCGTGATTTGTCCGTTTTGGTAGGTCAGTTCACACAAAAGTCCTACCTCGGGTTCTGCCTGGACATTGACATCTTCTTTTGGCAGTTGTATCAGTGTAGAAGAAAGCGGATAGGTAAAAAGCAGCTCACGCGGGCGAGAAGTCTCTCTCTTTTTTTCACAGGGCAGGTAGAAAGGAAAAAGCCCTTTTGGCGCGGCCTCATCCTCTGTGACAATATTTTTGAACTCTTCAAGCTCTCCGGCCTGGGCAAGGTGCAGGGCAAAATTGCCGGCGATTCCCAGACCCAAATACTCTTCGTACTTCTTCATTTTCAGAGTGTTCCGGCTTCTTTGGCAGCAGCAAACTCTTCATAGCTTCCCTGAAAGTCGGTATAGGTATGATCATCATGCAGTTCTATGATGCGTGTGGCAAAAGCGTCAAGGAGTTCACGGTCATGCGAGACACAGATAACATTGCCCTTAAATTCATGCAGTGCTTCACCAAGGGCAACAATCGCTTCAAGGTCAAGGTGGTTGGTCGGCTCATCGAGCACTAAAAAGTTTCCACCCTCAAGCATCATTTTGCTCAGCATCATTCGGTGTTTTTCTCCTCCCGAAATCGCTTCGACATTTTTCTCCTGCTGTTCTCCGTTAAAAAGCATTCTTCCGAGGCAGTTTCTGATTTCTGATATTTCACGTTTGGGATCAAAAGCACGCAGCCAGTCATAAAGTGTACCGTCACCTTTGATAATGTCTGCTGTATCTTGTGGAAAATAGGAAGACTCGATTGTTGCTCCCCAGGTTACACTGCCGCCACAGCTTGGTTTGAGTTCTTCCATAATAATTTTGATCAGTGTAGTCTTTCCTACACCGTTTCCACCGATAATGGCGATTTTTTCACCCGGATTTACTTTAAAAGTGACATCTTTTAAGACTTCATTGTCTCCGTATGAATGGCAGATATGCTCAACATTTAAGGCTTCATCTCCCATGACTCTTTTTGGTTTGAAAACGATAGAAGGATCACGGCGGGACGACGGCTTCATCTCTTCGATATTTAATTTTTCAAGCTGTTTCTGTCTTGATGTTGCCTGTTTTGCTTTTGATGCATTCGCACTAAAACGACGAACAAAAGCTTCTAACTGTTCTTTTTCTTTGAGTTTTTTTGCATTGTCGAGTTCCATCTGTTTTGCCATGACATTTGCCGCAATATACCAGTCATCATAGGTACCGGTAAATTCACGGATTTTTTGATAATCTACATCAAGAATGTTTGTGACTACTGCATTGAGAAAGTGTCTGTCATGCGAGATGACAACCATTGTACCCTCATGTCTTTTGAGTTCGTTTTCGAGCCAGCTGATTGTTTCAATGTCGAGGTTGTTGGTCGGCTCATCAAGAAAGAGAACATCAGGTTTTGGATAAAGTACCTGGGCCAAAAGAACCTTGAATTTGTCTGCAGAGTCAAGTGTGCTCATCAGTTCATTGTGCTTTTCAGCCGCAATGCCGACATTTTCTAGGATTTTTGCAATGTTTACATCGTATTCATAAGTCGGATCTTCTTCCACACAGATAGTTTCAAGTTCAGCAAGACGGTTGTTGACAGCTTCGTCTTCAAAATCACCGGACATATAAATTTCTTCTTTTTCTTTGATAGCATCGTACAAACGTCTGTTTCCGTACAAAACAGCATCCATAATTGTAAAATCTTCATAAGCATATTGATTTTGTCCTAAAACGCCGACTTTGTTTTGTTTTGGGATGATAACTTCCCCGTCATATTCATTGATTTGACCTGAAAGAATTTTCAAAAATGTTGTTTTGCCGGCTCCGTTTGCTCCGATAAGACCATATCTTTTGTGACGGTCAAGTTTTAAGTTTATGTCTTGAAAAAGCACTCTGTTTCCAAAGCGCATAGTTAAATTTTGTACTGTTACCATATTGTTTAGCCTATATAATATTTTTCGCGATTATATCTAAAATATGGTTAAAAACAGACTACTTGATTTCGTCCATTTGCTTTTGCCTCGTATAAAGCCTGATCAACGCGTTTTAAGAGTGATGTCTCCTTTTCTGTGTTTATGTACTCTGTAACGCCAATACTTACTGTAATTTTTTCTACATGTTCAAAAGAATGTTCTTCTACCCTTTTACGTATTTTTTGGGCAAGTTCCATGGCCTGCTCAGCATTTGTATGGGGAGCCAGCAGCATAAACTCTTCTCCGCCCCATCGTCCGAAACTGTCCGTTTTTCTTATGGTTTGTAAAACAATACGACTCAACTCCTGCAAAACATAATCGCCTACATCATGTCCATAGGTGTCATTGACATGCTTAAATTTGTCTATGTCAAGCATAAGCAGGCTGAAAACTTCACCGTATCGTTTTGTTCTTTTTATTTCATCTTCTATCAGTGTTGACATTTTATAGCGATTATAGAGGCCTGTAAGCGCATCTTTGGTTGCAAGTTTTTGAAGTTCTTTTTCCAGGGCAACCCTTTGTGTTATATCACGGCTTGTAGAGACAAAGTAGCGCACTTTCCCATTTTTATCTTTTATGGGAGAGATGATTTTTTCATCATAGTACAGACTGCCGTCTTTTCTTTTGTTGATTAAAGTATTTTGGTAGGTTTTCCCGTCCAGGACAGTTTTCCATAAATTACCATAAAATTTTTTTGAATGTTCTCCTGATTTGAGTATACGGTTGCTTTTTCCTATAAACTCACTCTCTTCATATTGGGTATTCTCGGTTGCAGCAGGATTTACATAAATGATTTTTCCGTCTACATCTGTAATCTGTACCATTTCATGCATCTGTTCTACAGCCTGCGAAAGAAGTTTCAGCTTCTCTTCGCTCTCTTTGAGTTGCTGTGCCGCTCTTTCATTTTGTATGCGTTGTATAAGGGTTTTTAATTTTTCATTAACAGCATCCAAATCTACCGGTTTGAGAATGTAGCCGTCTATTCCAAGATTAATGGCTTTGTGTAGAAATTCACTGTCATTGTGAGCGGTTATAAGCATAATAAGTTGGGAAGGATTGATTTTTTTGATGGCTTCAGCCATCTCAAGCCCACTCATTTTTGGCATACGGATATCTGAAATGACAATATCAGGATGGTGTTTTTTGTACAAAGAGAGCCCTTCTTCTCCATCTTTTGCAATATAAAGCTTCGTGCAAAAACGCTGTAAAAAGCGTGAGAGCATCTCTCTTACATGTGCTTCATCTTCCACATACAATATAGTAATATCATTCTTACTCATCAAAGTCTATCCTAAATTCTACACCTTCACCGGTGTTTTTTACGCTCAGTTTTGCGTTCATATTTTCTTCTATCATCATTTTAGACATATAAAGACCCATTCCTGTTCCTTTGCCCTGTTCTTTTGTCGTAAAGTAGGGCTCAAAAACCCTGCCTATAACCTCTGGAGTGATTCCACCACCATTATCACGTACTATTACTGTATGATTCTTTAAAACAATTGTAATTTTAGCGTCACTGATATTTCTTTCAAGTAAAACATCTTTTGCATTGTTGATAAGATTTAAAATAACCTGCTGCAGTTCATTTTTGTAACCGACTATTTCAAAATCTTCACCAAGCAGCGTAACTTTGATATTGTTGTTTTGCAGTTGTGCCTTTTGAATAGAGAGCACTCTTTGTACCGCCTCTTTTACACTGAATCGTTCCTGTGTTTTGTCAACCCGGTAAAAATTTCTAAAATCGTCAATAGTATCGGACATAAACTGAATTACTTTTTTTGTTGATTTTATAAAGTCATCAAGATACTCTTTTGTAATTAATCCGTCTTCATAATCATATTTGAGATTTTGAACGGCTATGCTTATCTCATTAAGCGGTTGTCTCCACTGATGGGCAATGGCGCCTATCATCTCTCCCATGGATGCAAGTTTACTCTGCTGTTGGAGTGTTTCAAGCTGTCTGATATTTTCCTTTGTTTTTTCTTTCACGAGTTGTTCGAGTGTTTCATTGAGTTTGTTAAGCTCTTCGGTGCGTTCTTTGACTTTTTTCTCGACATCTTTTTTTGACTCCTCTAACTTTAGAAGCATAATCTGCAGAGAGTCTGCCAACTCTTCTATTTCATCATGTGTATGAATAGTATTGAAGTCAATATTGTTTTTTGAAGTATCATCGGCAATGGCTTTTGCGGCCTGGGTGATTTTACTCAGCGGTGTAATAAGCCGACGGACAAGTATAAGAGATACCAAAGCAATAAGCAGGGAGACCAACAAACTGTAAAGAGCAAGTGAGCGAATAAAATTTTCATAGTCTTTTTGTAAAAAACTGCTTGTAGATGTAAGTGCAATGTATATGAATTTATCTTTTGCATAGTGAAGTGTTGTATAGGTAAACAGTATATCATCTTTGTAGTAACTCTGTTTACTCAGGTCAAAATCATAATCAAGTCTGTACTCTTTGTGTCCAAACACATATCCGAATGTTTTGCTTTGGTCCTTGTTGTAAATATAGTATTTGTTTTTGTCCGCAAGATAGATATTTTTAGGACTGTTTTTGTCATCATATTGTTTAATCACCCGAAAAAGTTTATTGATATTTGCATTGATGATGAGCATACCAAAGAGTTTTTTATCAATATATATTGGTAAAGAGATGCGAATAGTCGGTGTAAGCGGATAGGAAAGCTGTCCATACTCTTCATTGAGTGTTATATCTGAGACAGAAACCTCCTCTGGGGGGAGTTTTATTGTTTCTTGAAAGTATTTTTTTGCTGCTTTGTCCTGTAAGAGACTCTTTTTTTGAATATGTACTCCCTGCTTGTCCTTATAGGTGACAAGGAGTTCCCAACCGGTTTTATATAAAAGACGGATGTTGAAATAGGCATCGTTATGCGATAAAAGAGCGATAAAGTTTTTTTCAAGAGAAGACTGTATCCCTTCTAAGGTTCTGTTTGTTTTTTTATCATAATTGTAAGGATTGTAAAATGCCCGTGAATATGCTGCAACATCTTCATTTTTTGAGAGAACTTTTGCATCATAAATAACCTGTTTGATGTCATTGTGAATGCTTTCTTTGTTTTGTTTGAGTTCAAAGTTGAGATGTTCAAGGGAGTTTTCTTTTGAATACTGCATCATAAGAGAAAAAGATAAAAAGACAATCACAAGCATTCCGACTGTGGCAATGATAAAAGTGCCGATGGCAACCTTTGTTGAGAGACTAATGCGCATAGGTACTGTCTTTGAGAATTTTTTGTGCGAGTTTGTTTGTTGCCTCTAAGACACTAAAAACATCTGAGGGTGTTTTGTTCTTTGGTGTTTTTTGTGAGAGCACAGTTGTATGCTCCTGTATGTTATAGTAAACGCGCAGTTCTGAAACAGTTCCGCTGATGAGACGCAAGGCATTATATACAGAGTTCGGTGTGATGATTTTGTCACGCGGAATAGTCAGTGTTGCAGAATTGAGATTGCCTCTTTTTTTAATTTTTGTAAGTGTCTGCATCAGTTGTAGACTTTGCATAAAGACATCAGAGGGAGCTTTTGATTCATACTTCAGCAAAGGAATAAGCATCTGTTTGTGCGTCAAATGATAACTGACAGTCTGGATGTTTTTGTAGAGTTTGACAGCAAGAATATAGGTCTCATTCGGAGTATACTCCTGGTTTAAAATTGTGTCAAGCTCATACGATATTTTCCATAAGAGATTATAAACATCAGAAGGTGTTTTGTCCTGGTAGATTTTTTTCTCGAGGTAGTTTCTGTAGGAGATAAAATTATAATTATATTTTTTTGTATTGTAAACAAGGTTGATTTCATCATCAAGCCGTAAAATGAGTTCATATACCTCACTTGGTGTTATTTTTGTATTTGGTGCATCAGGGATTTGTGAGGGGTAAAATCCTTCGAGTGATTTTAGTTTTGCTGTTTTTTCCAAATCTTCAAGACCCTTTACATAGACATAAATAGGCTCAAGTCCATATACATACGGTACTTTTTTTGCTTTGAGCTGGATGCCTCTTCTCTCTTTGATTCGCATAATTTTATGCAAAATATATTCGCTGAGTGCATACACTTCATTCGGTGTTTTGATAAGTGATTTTTGTGGATACTGATTGAGCGGATGAGAAAAATCAAAAGTAGGCAACAGGGCTTTTGCATACTCAAGATTTTGGACGACATCCGAAGGTGTCTTTTTTGTTTGGAGTTTTTTTGGTGGAAAACTTCTTTCTATTCCCAAACGGCGAGAGAGTCTGTTGAGTTCTGCTTTGACGGTTTGGAGTGAATCATACACTTCTGTGGGAGAGATGACTTTATGTTTGGCTTTTGGAACAGGTACGGGTGTCATCCAGAGTTTTTTTTCAACTTCACTTATCTTTTTTATCAAATCTATTGAGGCATAGAGTGCATGATTTGGATGAAGGTTTGGTCGTTTTGGCGGCATTTTTACATCACTGTACTCTCTTTGTGAAGCGCGTAAAAACTCAATACGCTCAAGAATCTGCTGTGACTGGATATAGACATCACTCGGGGTAAATCCCTGTCCCAGCAACTCATCGAAACCAAGAGAAACTGTCCAGAGCACTTGGTAAACATCACTCGGTGTTTTGTCTTTGTACTGTCTGTAAGCAAAGTACTTTTTTTGGTTTTTGAGCAGGTAGTGAATCTCTTCTTTGAGTCGTATGACATTGTTGTATACATCCTGCGGGGTAATTTTTCTTGGAGGGACAGGCGGAATGGCAATAGGACCAAAGTTATGTATTTCTCTGTATTTGTTTACTTTTGTCAATACCTCAAGTGTTTTTTGAATAACATGCCGCGGCAGTTTGTTATGTTGCTGCTCAACTTCTTTAAGCGGTTTTGTGATGCCGTTTTCTTTGCGCAGTGCTTCAACCATCTGTTTGAGTACAATAGACTGGGAATAGACATCAGAAGGTGTCTTTACCGAAGCATATAAAAATATCCCAAAGAGTAAAAAAAGCTGTATAAATTTCATATTTTTCCCGTTTTCTTTTCATTATAAAACAAAAAACTTTTGTACCTTCTTAAATACAGACTTTTAGACCGGAACAGTCGGCACTGCAGAAAAAAATTTAGTTTTTTCACAAGTCACACTTGAGCCTTAAAAGTACAGATTCCTTTGCATTGTCGGCTTTGTCTCTTAAACCCCAGCTTCTGCGTTTATGTGCTACAATAACATCATGCAAATAAGAGAAATGACACTCAAAGAACTTTACCCCGTGTATGATCTGGTAAAACAGCTTTACACAGAGCTGAACTACGATGAATTTGAAGACCTTATATATGATATGCGACACATGGAATATAAGATGTTCGGTATTCTTGAACGCGGTGAACTGGTCTGCTACGGAGGTGCAGCGGTGCAGACAAGCCTCTGCCATAAAAGACATCTGTATGTTTTTGATTTGGTCACGGATGAAAAACATCGTGAAAAAGGCTATGCCAAAATGATGCTGGAATATCTGCAGGATTATGCCAAAACTGCCGCCTGCGAAAAACTTGTACTCTCCTTCAAATGGCAAGGAAAAAATGTTATTCAAGTGTAGAAATTTAATTTTTCTTAGTCATGCTTTAGTATAAGAAAGTATCGACTATTTGTTACTTGTCTGCCACTCTCGCCCGCACTGAAGTACGGGTTTCTCTGTATTTCGGAATCGGTACTGTAGTGCCGACTGTTTGTTTCTGCCCTGCCACTTCTAGCCCACCCTAAAGGATGGGTTCCTTTTGTGTTTCGGAATCGGTACTTCAGTGCCGACTTTGTGTCTTAACTGTGTAAAACCTGCATAACAAACAAATATTCAGCCACAGCACTTTTTGTATTTTTTGCCACTTCCGCAGGGACAGCTGATATTTCGCTCTATTTTGGAGTTGTAAAGCGTTCCGTCTTTATATTTCCATTGGCCGTCTTCCTGCACAAAAAAACTTTTTTCATGCAGTACATGTAAGGTGTCGTTTTCTTTGTAATAGGCTTTAAACTCGACCGTGTCTGCCGTTACATGTAACACATCCAGCCTCAGCCACTCCAACTCAGGCGTTTGCTGTAACTCTTCAACTGTTTGTGAAACAGAAGTCTGCGCCAAATATTCCCAGTCTTTTTTGACAAATGCCTCGTATCTGCTTATCATTAACTCTTTTGGTGTCATAAAAGTTCCGTTTTTTAGATAGAATTATACTGTATATCCAACTGTTTTTGGGATTTTGAACTTTTACAGCCTAACAGTCGGCACTAAAGTACCGATTCCGAAATACAAAGGAACGCAGACTTCAGTCTGGGCCGGCATGGATTTTAAGCTGAAAAGGCAGGGTTAAAATCTTGCTATCAAGGGAAAAATATGAAGATAAAATCACTCTATATCGCCGCACAGGAAAAAAATGCCGGGACACTCTTTGTTTCCATGGGGATGATGGAAATACTCAAGCGTAAACTGCATCGTGTTGCTTTTTTTCGCCCGATAATCTTTGATAAAAACATACGTGACGGCGATATAGACTTCATTTTACAGCGTTATAATCTCGATATAGACTATGCAGCGTGTTACGGTTTTGACATTAAAGAAGTCGAAGAGATGATCTCCAAAAAAGAGGACAACCTTCTGATAACCCGCCTTATAGACAAATTTAAAAAGCTTGAACGTGAGTATGATTTTGTACTGTGTGAAGGGATTCGGCGTTCTTTTTTAACCTCGACCATCAGTTATGATTTAAATGTCAAAATCGCCCAAAATTTTGCCGCACCCGTGATAACCGTCATCAAAGCCGACAGTTCCACAACAAAAGAGATATATGAAAATGTTTTGATTGAAAATGAGTATCTGACTTCTGAGGGATGTACCCATTTCGCCACCTTTGTCAACAGAGTCCATGAAGAACAGTATCAAGAGTTGCAAAAAATGTTTGAAAAAGTGCCTTATACCATTTATCTTTTAAAAGAGGTGCGGGAGTTGAATCTGCCTACGATAGAGGATGTGATGGAAACACTTGGTGCAAAAAAGGTCCTGTTTGAGAGTTATGATCATACCAGAGTGATAAAAAATGTCAAAGTTGCAGCGCTGACACTCGATAATTTTTTAGAACATATCGAAGAAGAAGATCTGGTCATTGTTCCGGCTGACAGATCTGACATTATTTTAGGGCTGTTTGGAGCCTTGCACTCTTCAAGTTATCCGAATATTGCTGCGATTATTTTTCCTTTTAGCATGAAGCTTAATAAAAATATTCAAAAACTCATAGAAGGGCTCAACAGCTTCAAAGTACCGATACTCTGCGTCGATACCGATACTTTTGAAACAGCAAGAGATGTCATGAAAGTGCACTCAAGACTGCGTGCTCATTCTGAACGAAAAATTGCACTTGCTTTGGGACTTTTTAACAGCAGTGTGGATATAAAAAGTATAGAAGAAAAGATAGCAACAACCTACAGTGATATTATGACGCCGCAGATGTTTGAATACAAACTTTTTTACATGGCGTCGCAAAACAAAAAAAGAATTGTGTTGCCCGAATCAAGTGATGAACGTATTTTAAGAGCAGCGGAAATAATTTTAAGAAGAGGGGTTGCGGAGATTATTTTTATAGGCGATGCAGAAGAACTCAAAGGGCGTTATCTGCGTTTGGGTCTTGATTTGTCCTCGGCAACTATAGTCAATCATCTCTCATCCCAGTTGATAGAAAAGTTTACGGATGTTTTTTACGAGCTGAGAAAGCACAAAGGTCTGACAAAAGAGGCAGCCAAAGATGCGATGTTGCATGTAAACTACTTTGCCACAATGATGGTACAACTCGGCTATGCCGATGGTATGGTAAGCGGTGCCATTCATGCAACGGCAGACACCATTCGTCCCGCTTTACAGATTATAAAAACAAAACCGGAGTTTTCTGTTGTTTCAAGTGTCTTTTTTATGTGTCTCAAAACAAAAGTGCTCGTCTACGGGGATTGTGCCATTAATCAAGATCCCGATGCACAGACACTGGCCGAAATCGCCATTGCGTCGGCGCAAAGTGCCAAAATGTTCGGTATTGAACCAAAAATTGCCATGCTTTCATACTCGACGGGGGAGAGCGGGCATGGCTTAGATGTTGACAAAGTAAGAACTGCCACACAAATTGTACGCCAAAAGCGACCGGATTTACTTGTCGAAGGGCCTATTCAGTACGATGCGGCCATTGACAAGGCAGTCGCAAAAATCAAACTGCCATATTCAAAAGTGGCAGGGGAAGCGACGGTATTTATCTTTCCGGATTTAAACACAGGCAACAATACCTACAAAGCCGTGCAACGCTCAAGCGGTGCCATCGCCATCGGCCCTGTTTTACAGGGTTTAAACAAGCCGGTCAATGATTTAAGCAGAGGCTGTCTGGTAGAGGATATTGTCAATACGGTAGCCATTACAGCCATTCAGGCGGGAGAAAACGAATGAAAATAGCCGTCATAAACTGTGGAAGTTCTTCACTGAAATTTAAACTTTTTGAGATGCCGGATGCCAAGGTGTTACGCAGTGAACTTGTTGAGCATATCGGTGAGGAAAATTCGCCGATACAAAATCATTTTGAAGCGATAGAGTCTTTACATGTAAACTTTAGTGAGATTGATGCGGTAGGACACAGAGTCGTACACGGCGGTGAAAAGTTCAGAGCTTCTGTTTTGATAGATGATGCAGTGGTACAAACAATCAGAAAACTGATTCCTTTGGCACCTTTGCATAATCCGGCGAATCTCGAAGGCATAGAGGTTGTTTTGCAAAAAGCACCGAATATTCCCCAGATAGCTGTTTTTGACACGGCATTTCACGCAACACTCAAAAAAGAGGCCTTTGTGTATGCCCTGCCGTATGCTTTATATGAAAAACATGACATCCGTCGTTACGGTTTTCACGGCACTTCGCATGCCTATTTACTCCGTGAGGCAGCCGCTCGTTTGGGAAAAAAAGTACAAGAGACGAATATCATTACGTTGCATTTGGGGAACGGTGCGAGTGCCTGTGCCATAAAAAAGGGCAAAAGTTGTGATACCTCTATGGGATTTACTCCGCTTGAAGGGCTTGTGATGGGTTCACGCTGCGGTGACCTTGACCCGGCTATTGTTTTGTATTTGCAAAAGTCTTTACATGTAAGCGCAGAGGAAATAGATGAAATATTAAATAAAAAATCGGGACTGCTCGGGCTGTGTGGTGAAAATGATGTACGAAACATTGAAAAACGCACAGATGAGGCGGCAAAAATGGCAATGGATATAATGGTGCGACGGATTCAAAAGTATATAGGTGCGTATATGGTCCTGCTTGAGGATGTTGATGCCATAGTCTTTAGCGGTGGTATAGGAGAAAATTCTTCTTATGTACGTGAAAGGGTTATGAATAATAAAATATTAAAAAATATAAAATCATTGGTTATAAAAACAGATGAAGAGTTGCAAATAGTAAATGAGTGTTTGGAAGTTTTAAAAAAATAGAAAGTTTACACAGGCATAAAAGCCTGTATAAGATGTGTGAAGTTAACTACTAAAGAGGAGTTACGTTCTCAGCCTGTGGGCCTTTTTGACCTTCACCAACTTCGAAAGTTACTCTTTGACCTTCTTCTAATGAAACACGTCCACCACCATTGTTGTTCACTTGACGGAAATGTACGAATACATCTTTTCCACCATTGTCTTGTTCTATGAAACCATAACCTTTTTCGTCGTTAAACCATTTAACTTTACCGTCTTGTAATTCTGCCATTGTCTAGCCTTGTATATTTATTTTGTCAAAAAATTGGGAGAGTCTTTAGGAGGTTTTAACACATAGATCAAAAAACACACTAAAGATGAATTCACGCCTCATCTTTCACTTGGCAACAGTATATCAGCTTTTTTTTAAATAACCAAGAAAATTTGTAAATTTCAATAAATTCTTTTTATATTTAAGGTTTTTTTATCAAAAACCGATATTACAAATGTAGAAAAAAATTATTGAGAGGGCAATATTTATGGAGATATCTTCAAACAGTGCAATTCAAAATCTATACACAAACAAACTCTCTGCTGATGATGTCAAAGCGATTAAAAAAGAGATAGCACAAAATATGAAAGAGATAGCCTTACATGTAAACGAAAAGCCAAACGGCGTAGATGAGACAATCAATAAAATAGTTTCCAATTTCCAGGATTTTCAAAAGTTTTTAGAGAGTGTAGGCTATGACGGTAAAAAATCCATAGCCGATTTGTCAAAGGAAGAGGGCGAACGTATGCTTCAAAAGATGTTTGAAAAGGCAGATTTTCAAAAGCTTGACATAAAAGTATAAACGAAAAAAGTAATATTTAATGAATATTTATGTAAAATCTCTGTAATAATTTTACAAGGCTGAACAATTGAGCATCTACAGAGAATACGATATACGCGGAATATACGAAAAAGAGTTAAACGAAGAGAGTGTGACAAAAATAGGCTATGCACTTGCATCTAAAATCAACGGTGAATATGTGGCGGTGGGGTATGATGCCAGAAGCCACTCGCCGATTCTTTTTGAGTATCTGGTGGCAGGGCTCAATGCAGGTGGAAAAAAAGTCCTTGACATGGGGCTTGTGCCGACACCGGTAAACTACTTCACAAATTATCAGGAGTGGGATGGTATCGTACCTTCGGCTTCTGTGATGATAACAGGATCTCATAATCCGAGTGAATACAACGGTTTTAAGATTACGGTAGACAAAGCGCCGTTTTTTGGGGAAGATATTTATGCGCTTGGGCGTGAGTGCGAGACGATGCAAATGCCGCCAAAAGTCCAAAGAGATGTTAAGAAAATAGAGGCGAAAGAGCGTTATATTGACTTTATGGTCAATGAGTTTCAACACCTTAAAGGTATGCAAACAAAGATAGTCTATGATTGCGGCAATGGTGTGGCAGGTGTTGTGCTGCCTGAAATCTTTGAAAAACTGGGCTTACATGTAAAGGGTATATATGTAGAGCCTGACGGAACTTTTCCAAATCATCATCCGGATCCTTCGGTAGAAGAGAATCTCAAAGATGTCAAAGCCCTGCTTGAAAAAGAGGGGGATATTGCTTTTGCGTATGACGGAGATGCAGACCGTATAGCGGTACTTACACACAAAAACAACATCAAAGGCGATATGATGGCACTTTTATATGCCATGAAGATGGATAAGCCGACAGTTGTGGGTGAAGTAAAATGCTCGCAGGTGATGTATGATGAGTTGGAGCGCCGCGGGGCAAAGGCTGTGATGTATAAAACGGGACATTCAAATCTCAAAGTCAAAATGAAAGAAATCAATGCGGATCTGGCATGTGAAGTGAGCGGACATGTCTTTTTTAAAAACCGTTATTTTGGTTATGATGATGCGATTTATGCAACACTCAGAATGTTGGAACTGGTACATGAGGGGATAGATTTAGATGCAGAACTTGCAAAACTGCCTAAAGTCTACTCAACGGAAGAGATAAAAGTACAGACAACAGAAGCCCAGAAATTTAAAATCATAGAGAGGGTAAAAGAGTTACTGCAAAATCCGCCTGCCGATTTTCCTCGTATCAAAGATATGATAGATGTGGACGGCGTACGTATAAACTTTGAAAAAGGCTGGGGTTTGGTCCGTGCAAGTAATACGACACCGGTTTTGGTAACACGTTTTGAATCCACAGACAAAGAAGAAGCAAAACGTTATGAAACTGCCATCAATGATTTGATAAATAAAGCAAAAGAAAGTTTATAATTTATATATATAATAAAGATTAGTTAAACTTAATTAGGTAGAATTCCTGTAAAAATACGGAGTTTTGCCAATGCTTTACTATACAATGCTTTTTCTTGCCTTTTTATACTTTAAAATCGCCCGCGTTTACAAAAAAGAGGAAAAATCCAATCTTAATATGAATATTCAAAACACTCTTGTTTTTATTGCAATCGTGGCTTTGCTTGTGTATGGTTTTACCCATAAAACATGGTATACAGTTTTACTTGCCTCTTATCTTTTTCTTATTCTCGCTTCACTCATGGTTTCTGCTGTTCAGGTCGGTGTTTTTATAGAAGGAAAACCTTTTGTAAAGCTCAGTCATTTATATAAGTTTTTGGCACCTATAGGCATGCTTCTTTGGTTTAGCGATGTATATTTATGGGGCATTTAACCGCGAATTTGTTATAATATTTGTATTGATAAATTTAAGGAAATTTTTATGAAAACCCATACACTTTTAATGCCTCTGGATATGCACCTGCACCTTCGTGACGGCGTTATGCTTGAAAATGTAGCGCCCTTGAGTGCATACAGTTACAGCGGGGCCATAGTAATGCCCAATCTTGTGCCTCCTGTTGCAACAAGAGAAGATCTTTTAGCATACAGAGAACGGATTATGGCAGCGGTTCCAAATGATTATTTTGAACCCTATATGACACTGTTTTATAAAAACTATGATAAAGCTTTTTTAGAAAGCATAGTGGATGAAATAACAGCGATTAAGCTCTATCCTGCAGGAATTACTACAAATTCAGAGGGTGGTGTCAGCTCTTTTGATATAGAAGAAATGCGTACTACTTTGGAGACTATGAGCAGCTTGGGTATTCCTTTGTGCGTGCACGGCGAGACGGATGGCTTTGTAATGGACAGAGAAGCGGAATTTATGAGTATTTATGAGCTTTTGGCACAGAATTTTCCTGACTTGAAAATTATAATGGAACATATTACAACCAAAGAAGCGGTTGCCATGTTGGACAAATATCCGAATTTGTATGCGACGATTACCGTGCATCACTTACTCTTAACACTGGATGATGTCATCGGCGGATTGATGCGTCCGCACCTTTTTTGCAAACCGATTGCAAAAAGACCCGAAGATTTGGACGCACTTTTAAGTGTAGCGCTTGAAGCCCATCCAAAAGTAATGTTTGGCTCGGATTCTGCGCCGCATCCGCAACATAAAAAAGAGTCCTGTGGCTGTGCGGCCGGTATTTTTACGGCACCGATTTCTCTACAATTACTTGCAGAAATTTTTGATCAGTTTGACAAACTTGACAATCTGCAGGCTTTTGTAAGTGATAATGCACAAAACATTTATGGAATTTGCCCTGAATTCAAAGA
Organism: Sulfurimonas sp. SWIR-19; assembly: GCF_020410885.1. Lineage (GTDB taxonomy): Bacteria > Campylobacterota > Campylobacteria > Campylobacterales > Sulfurimonadaceae > Sulfurimonas > Sulfurimonas sediminis. Next base: position 653,280 of record NZ_CP084578.1, read on the forward strand.
AGTGACTTTGGAAAAACGACCGTTTTTGGTACCTGAAAATTATTCGGGTGTTGTACCAATGTTTGCTGGTGAAGAAATTGGATGGGCTATAGAGAGTGTCGATTAAAATACTGCTGCTTGAAGATGACCTTCTTTTTGGGGAGACCCTGGTGGACTTACTCGAGGAAGAGGGGTATGAAGTGCTTCATTACCCCAATGGGCAGGATGCTCTTGATGCCACCTATGATACAAAGTTTGATATTTATCTTTTAGATATCAATGTGCCTCTTATAGACGGTATTTCTCTGCTTGGTGATTTACGCTCTGCCCAGGATGAAACCCCTGCCATTTTTCTCACTTCGCATAAAGAGAAAGAGATGCTTCATCGTGGTTTTGTAAGCGGTTGTGATGACTTTTTAACAAAACCTTTTGATAATGCGGAACTTTTATTTCGCATACAGGCACTTATGAAAAGAACCAGGATCAAAGAAGCGGAATGTATCGGGGAACTGTGTCATGACAAGCTGCATAAATGCATCTATTATAATAAAACGGCTTTGGAGCTTTCAAAAAAAGAGTATGAACTTTTAGTGTTGCTGATGAATCATGTCAACTCTCCTGTACCAAAAGAGCTGATATATGAAGAGTTGTGGACAACGGCTGACGGAGGAGGAAGTGACGGAGCCATACGCGTTTATATAAACAGGCTCAAACAATTACTGCCTACTATGTGCATAGAAAATATTCGCGGCATCGGATACAAACTTGTTTCGTAATCTTCGAATCATTATCTTTGTTTATTACTTTTTTACTGTAGCAGGTTTTTTACTGCTTGGATATTATTTTATCAACGTGTTACATGTAGAGAATCTTTATATGTTTGCTTTTATTGTACTTTGTATTGTTGTACTCTCAGGCGTATTTATATCCAAACTTGCAGTTGATCCTTTGGCTGAGTATGTTCAGGAGTTGCAAAACCTTTCAAAAGAGACCCTCCATGAGCTTAATCTGCCTATCAGCACCATTACCACAACGACACAGCTTTTAGGCAAAAACTGCCATGATGAGAAAATACTCAAACGCATCGGACGTATAAATACAGCCTGTATGATGCTTAAAGAGCGTTATAATGAGTTGGATTATCTGATTAAGATGCAGACAAATCAAAAGATAAAAGAGGCGTTCTTTGCTGATGAGTTAGTCAAACAGAGAGTTGACTTTGTAAAAAAAATATATCCTCAAATGAAATTTAATCTTGTGCTGGAAAAAATGCCTGTATTGAGCGATCAAAAAGGTTTGGGCAAAGTAATTGACAATATTATTGATAATGGGGTAAAATACTCAGGCACTTCAAGAAATATAGATATTGAGGTAAAGAACAACAGTATAAAAATAAAAGATTACGGAATAGGGATGGATGAGGTTGAACTTGTTCGTATCTTTGACAACTATTACCAGTCAAACAAAAATATGCAGGGTTTTGGCATAGGATTAAATCTTGTCAAAAGATTTTGTGAAAGAAACAATATAGAACTGCTGTTGCAGTCATCAAAAAATATTGGAACAACAGTAGAATTAAAATTTAAACAGGAATATGAATGCAAATAACAAATGATATAATGACATATGCAGAACAGGCCCTTGACTATGGTGTTATGGGGACTTTGATACTTATGAGTATTGTCACTTTGTGGCTTTTTATTGAAAGAATGATGTTTTACAAGAGTGTACGCATAGAAGATTATAAACACAGAGACAATTTGGAACTTGACTTAACGGACAATATCAATGTCATCAGTGCAATAGGAACAAATGCACCCTATGTCGGCCTGCTGGGAACGGTCATCGGTATCATGATCACTTTTTATACTTTGGGTGATTTGGGTGCTGTGGATGCCAAAAAAATCATGATAGGACTCGCCCTTGCACTCAAAGCTACGGCGATGGGACTTGTTGTGGCTATGCCGGCTATTGTAGCCTATACAATTCTTCTTCGTAAAGTTGAAAGAATTTTAACAAAGTTTGATGTGGCCCATGAAGTGTAAAAAACAGTTTAAAAAGTTTGACCAGATCAATGTCATTCCTTTTATAGATATTATGCTTGTTCTGCTTGTCATGGTACTGACAACAGCTACTTTTATAAAACAGGGCGTTATTCCCGTGAATTTGCCAGAAGCAAAAGCGACAGAAAAAGAAGATACAAAAAAAGAGGTCACAGTCTATGTGAATGCAAAAAGTGAGATATTTTTTGACAAAGAGAAAGTAAACCTCAAAGAGTTACAGCAAAAACTTTCTGCTCTTTCCAAAGACCAGACGGTAGTGCTTCGAAGTGACAAAGAGTCCAAGTTTCAGGACTTTGTAAATGTGATGGACATTTTAAAGAAACTCGGACATGAACAGTTGTATATAGTTACGAAAGAGTAGTTTTACAGTTAGAGATGCTCTTTAGTAATTTGTCTGCAGCAGTTTAAACTTTTTTTCTTTTACAGATGTTTTTTTGTTTGCAGCCTGTGGCTTTTTTAATTCAGGTACTTTTGTATTAAAACTCTTTTTTTCTATTTTTTTTGTATCTTCTTGAAAGAGTGTTGAAGCAAAGAAAAATAAAATCATTATTATGACAACACTGGCATAAAGTAAAATATAGTTTTTTATATGCCCTGACTCAAACGGGTTTTCAATCTTCATCTAAACAAAAACCTTCATTAATTTTAATTTTTCATTTTCAATGCTTGTCTGTTCTATCTGTGAGATTAATTCTTTATTCATGAAAGCGGCTGTGTGCTTTTGCACCAAAGAAACCAGTGTGGCATAGGAGCTCAGATCGACTGTTTTTTTTCGTAAGGCAGCCTGTGTGACAAAGTTTAATATATCTTCATCTTTGAGCAAAGGGATGTTTTTGAGAATGTTTTTTGTCATCAACTCATTAAGAACGTCATTATGAAGAAGTGCCTTGTCAACGTTTGCTTTTGCGATTTTTTTGTCAAGACCATGTTCAAAAAGTTTTTTGCTGACTTTTGTTCTAAAGCTGTTTGTGCTTTTTGTGTGAATGGTTCCCTGCAGATCTGTTTTTGGTAAAACACCACCAAATGCAATATTTCCTATAAAGACTGTTATTATGAAAATTTTATTACTCATCTGTTTTCCTCGTATGTTATGTATAAGTGTAGTCATTATAAGACAATAAATTATAAATCAGCTCTTTTTTTGCATAAATTATAACCATACGCTATCAATTCTTCCGCTTTGTCAAAGTCAAAAGTGTTGCATAAGTTTCTGGGTATATCTATTTCTATATCAGAAGGATACGCTGCAAGTTTCATACGGGCGAGTGCTCCCTGGAGTGTTTCAAAAGATTTGTTTGCAATGCCGTACATATTGTCTTCTTTGATAAATGTATCGGGTAATGAGAGAGTCTTCAGATAATGTTGCAGTTTTTGCCGTATTGGAGCGTCACTCTTTTTACGCTTTTTTATTGGCATATCAGGAGCAGCTTCAGCACCCAGATTTACCGAAATAGTGAGGTCTGTGTCATCATGAAATGTCGGAGCAATCGGAACAGGATTGAGTACCCCACCATCAACAAGTTTCTTTCCTGATGGTGTGATAAAAGGAGTGAAAAAAAGAGGTAGCGAGATGGATGCTCTAATGGCACTCAGCAAAGAACCACTGTTAATCCATACTTCTTTTTCAGCTTCTATATCTGTACAGACAGCTGTAAATTTTATATCTAAAGATTCGATGAGGTGGTCACCCAGAAGGTCTTGAAGCTTTTGCATCAGTTTGTTGCCTGAAACAATGCCACCGGAACCTTTAAAGTCAAGTAGTTTTAGCATTTCAAGGGTGTCTATCTGTTTGAGCCACTCTTCGTAGGTATGCAGCACTCCGGCTGCATAAAATCCACCGACGAGTGCACCGATAGAACATCCTGAAATAGATTTTATTTCGTAATCGTTTTCTTCGAGGTATCTGATGATGCCAATGTGGGCTAGACCACGGGCACCACCACTTCCAAGAACCAAGGAGACAGTTTTTTTACTCACTGCTTCTTACATCATTCCCGGCATTCCCATTTGTGGAGGCATTCCTCCTCCCATATCTGCTGCAGGAGCTTCTTCTTTTGGAATTTCAAAAATTGCTGCTTCTGTAGTAAGGAGCAGGCTTGAAACGGAAGTCGCATTAGTAAGTGCAACACGCTCAACTTTAAACGGATCGATAATACCGGCTTTAAACATATCTACATATTCACCTGTTGCCGCATTGAAACCAATATTTTCATTTTCTGCATTTTGAATTGCATTGACAACAACACCGGTGTCAAATCCTGCATTCTGAGCAATCTGTTTTATAGGAGCTTTCACGGCACGTAATATAATCTCAGCACCGATTTTTTGATCACCTTCAAGGTCATCAATGCTTACTTTTGCAGCAGCATGAACAAGTGCTGCTCCACCACCGATGACTATACCTTCTTCAACAGCTGCTTTTGTAGCCGAAAGTGCATCATCAACGCGGTCTTTTTTCTCTTTCATTTCAGTCTCGGTTGCAGCACCGACTTTGATGACGGCTACTCCACCGCTGAGTTTTGCAAGACGTTCTTGCAGTTTCTCTTTGTCATACTCGCTCGAAGTTGCTTCAATCTGTGTTTTTATTTCAGATATACGGGCTTTGACAGCTTCTTCACTTCCTGCTCCGTCAACGATGACAGTATTGTCTTTGTCTATGACAACACGTGATGCCTGACCAAGCATAGAAATTTCTGCACCCTCCAATGTATAGCCGGTTTCTTCAGAAATTACAGTACCGCCTGTCAATGTTGCAATATCTTGCAGCATTGCTTTTCTTCTGTCTCCAAAACCAGGTGCTTTTACAGCGGAAATGTTGAGTACACCACGAAGTTTGTTCACAACAAGAGTTGAAAGTGCTTCACCCTCTACATCTTCAGCAATGATAAGTAGCGGACGGCTTGTTTTTTGCACCTGCTCTAAAACCGGAAGCAGATCTTTAAGCGATGTAATTTTACTGTCAACCAGTAAGATATAAGGATTTTCGATTTCTGCCGTCATTTTTTCAGTATTTGTAATGAAATACGGGCTTAGATATCCACGGTCAAACTGCATACCCTCAACAACATCAAGCTCATCCACTATACCTTTGGCTTCTTCAACAGTAATAACACCGTCTTGTCCGACTTTTTCCATTGCTTCTGCAATCATTTCTCCGATTTTTACATCAGAATTTGCAGAAATAGTTGCAACTTGTGCAATCTCATTTTTGTCTTTAATAGATTTAGAAGCTGCTTTGAGATTTTCTAAAATTAAATCACATGCTTTGTCCATTCCGCGTTTTACTTCAACAGGGTTCGCCCCAGCTGTAATATTGCGAAGTCCTTCACTGAATATTGCGTTTGCAAGAACTGTTGCTGTTGTTGTTCCATCTCCTGCCTCATCAGCAGTATTTGATGCAACTTCTTTAACGAGTTGTGCACCCATGTCTTCAAGTTTATCTGAAAGTTCAATTTCACGAGCAACAGATACACCATCTTTTGTTATAACAGGTGCCCCATAACTCTTTTGAATTAAAACATTACGACCACGAGGTCCCATCGTCACTTTTACTGCATCTGTGAGTTTTTCAACTCCACGTGCCAGTTTGTTTCTTGCATTATCTGAAAATATTATCTCTTTTGCCATTTGTTAAACTCCTTATATTTTTTTAATTTTTTTACTTAACCAATGATTCCGAAAATATCATCAACATCTATTACTATATATAAATCACCATCAAGTGTAACTTCATTTCCGGAGTATTTACCAAAAATAACTTCATCACCTTTTTTTAGCTCACTTACTTCTGAACTTACTGCCACAATTTCCCCGCGAGAAGGCTTCTCTTTTGCATTATCAGGGATAATAATACCTGAACTCGTAGTATTAGCCTCTTCAACACGTTTAACCAATACTCTTTTTCCTAAAGGTGTAAAATTCATTATATCTCCTTACAAATATGATTAATTTATGAGAAGAATATTACAAGAAAAAAGTAAAAATGTCAATACCTTTAGTCATATTGACTAAGCTTATCTTATCCTTACATGTAAAGTTCTTTGACAGATTGCTGTATGTGTCTAAATTACTCAATTAAAAGCCTGTTTTAGTAAAAATAAAGTTTAATATATGTATAATTCCACCCTCTTAAACGATGTCAGGGTAGCTCAGCTGGTTAGAGCACTGGTCTCATAAGCCGGGGGTCGGGGGTTCAAGTCCCCCCTCTGACACCATTTTAAGACACTTTTTTATATTCCGGATTAGCTCAGCGGTAGAGTAGGTGACTGTTAATCACTTGGTCACTGGTTCGAATCCAGTATCCGGAGCCACATTTATTTAAACCCCTAAAATACGATATCTCAAGAGATTTTTCCTATCCACTGTATCCATATTGTGCCAAAGTGTAACTACCAAATATTTCCCGCCCATTCAATACTCAAGTGCGACAATTTCATTTCGATAGTAGCTTCAAATGCTTTGAACGAAGGAATAGTACTTTTGCTATAATGTTGAGATACATCAGGATTTTTAGAGATGCCTTTATATAAGAGGGAAGGAGGGTAGTGTTATTAAAATTCTATACATCATAAGACATGCCAAATCCAGTTGGAAAGATTTGGATTTGGATGATTTTGACAGACCATTAAACAAACGAGGTAAAAGAGATGCTCCTGTTATGGGCGAGAGACTTGCAAAAAATCAAATCATACCTGATATTATTTTGTCCAGCCCTGCAAAAAGAGCGAAGATGACTGCCAAAATCATTGCAGACAAAGTTCATTATGATAAAAAAATTATTTTTCTACAGCAGATTTATGAAGCGGACAAGCAAATCTTGCAAAAAATTGTCAATAATATTGATGACAGATTCAGTACGGCATTTCTTGTCGGGCATAATCCGGGTTTGAATGAATTAGCTGAGTATTATGTTAATTATGAAGAGAATTTGCCTACATGCGGCATTGTTGGCATTGCCTTTACATGTAACCACTGGAAAGAGAGTAATGCTGAGAATGCAAGGTTGCTGTTTGTTGATTATCCGAAAAAATAAAAAAACTTTTATAAACAACAATTACTTTTCGAAAAGTAAGTTTCTTTTGCGTATAATCACTATACTTAGTCCATTGATAGTATAAAGGAAATAGTTTATGTATACAGTACAAATGGAAAAAGAGTGTGAGTGTTTTAAAAAAAGTGAATACGAAAACAATGTTACATTTCAAACACAGCAAGAAGCATATAAATATGCAAACATAGTGGCTGAACTTATGAATGAAGAGTTCTGTGGGAAACACACTTTTGATGCACAGTTAGCCGAAGGTGATATGTTTGTAATAAGAGTGGCTTTGAATGCTACAGCGGTTTCTGGTTGCAGCACAGGTGTGAGTTGTGATGTTGGCTGTGAATCTACGGATGACTGGTCTCTTGAATCAACAGAGAAGTCCAATGGCGGCAGCTGTGGCAGTGGATGTGGTTGTGCTTAAACACAACTATTTGGATATAATAAAAAAATAGATTTTACAGGCAGACTAAAAAAGAGAGTATTAATGAAAAAAGCATTTACATTACTGGAACTGGTATTTGTAATAGTCGTGATTGGGATACTGGCTGCCGTTATTCTCCCAAGAGTAAAAACAAACCCGGTTGCCGAAGCAGCTGTTTATTTACTTTCACAAATCAGATATACACAGCACTTGGCAATTATAGATGACAAGTTTACCCAAAATAACACTTGGTACAAAGACCGCTGGCAAATTGTTTTGAATGGAAACAGGTTTTCCATAGTGAGTGATAATAACACAAGATTTGCAAAAGATCCGCAAACTAACAGTGATATAAATAGTACAGTTTTAAAAGGGGTAACTTCAGTTACAACTTCTGGCGGCTGTGCAAATCAGTCTATAATCAGTTTCGATCATTTAGGCAGACCTCTTGTCGGCAGTCTTGCCGCAACAACGGCTGCATATACTGCAGCAGGTAATAATGGTGCACTTTTAACAGTTGACTGTAATCTTACCCTTGCAAACGGCAGTGATGAAAATGTTACTATAACTATCAGACCAGAAACAGGATATGCAAGTATTGAACCGTGAAGCGTACTTACGCTCCACCACCAATTTCGGCATGCAGGTCAAGATAATGTTTGTCATTCCGGGGCATGGTATCACTCATATCACGGGCTTCTTCAAGTGCTTTGATGACTTCATCGAGTTTTTCATAAGGCAAATGTACTTTCCAGTCATGGTCATCATCCCCTTCAAGTGAAATTCCTATACTTACGACGGGACTGCTGAAGTCACCATACGGTTGTTCAATATGAGCAACGCTTATCTCTCCATACCTTGAATTCGGCAACTGTATTGTAGCTATTGATAATGCTGATTTAGGCATCTCTTCTCCTTGATTATAAGAGCACATAATAATCATAAAAAGTTATTCTTTCTGATTCAAATGGCTTGTGTAAAATCTTATCAAATAAGACTGAAAATCTTTTCTTAAATAATATTTAATTATTTAAGTACAGTAAAATAAACCGGAGATTATAAATAATTATATATCAGATTTTATTATATTATAAGAATTTAAACAATTATGATAATCATTCATATAAAAAAGAGGATTTAAAGTCAGTCAGTATGCCTCTGCACGCAGTATATATAAAAAAAGAATCTATAAGTATGATTTTATTTGAAGAAATAAAATTAGATTGTTTTTTTAAATTTTAGAATTAGTCTAATTTCAGTATGTTGTACATAGATTTTGAAAAACTCTTTACTGAGTGCATGTCATTGATTGCCATAGTCGTCACATCAGATTTGATACTATGGTTTCTTGCAATATCTTTTATGATGAGGGTGCTTTTTCTGTAAGCATCCGCAATTCTTTTATAAATTTCATCCATTTCTTTAATGGAGTCTTCGTCTCCCTGGATAGCTTTGTTAAAAGCCTGAATATTTTTGAGTATTTGATAGCGTATGTTTTTATAAAACTGCTGTTCTTCCTTTGTATGTGCATTATAAAAATAATCCAAATCATACAGCATATCTTTTATGACTTTAGCGGCAGTGGCAAGATAATTGACTTCTTTTATGAGTCTGTTTAGCTTATCATTGTACTCTTCATCATTATTGACAGCAGAAAGTTCAGAGGCATAACGGTATATTTCACCTTCTAAAAGACGTATTTTTTCATATACTTTTTCAAATTCTACATTAAAACTGTGGGTGTACTTATCTAAAATTTTATCTATCGCCATATGCTCGTCAAGCACTTTTGAGGGAGGTACATTGATGGCAAGCAGGGCAAATTCCTGAACTTTTTTCAAAAGATGTTCTATCTCTTTTTTGAGTGCTTCTATAGCGATTTGCGGAACTTCTGTAGATACATTACATATAAACTTTGTAACTTTGTCCTGTGCCTGGTGAAAGTATTTTTGTGTAAGAGTCGTCAAAAATGATATGAAGGGGTACCATATAAGAACGCCTAAAATATTAAACAAGGTATGAAAAATTGCAATTTTGATGACACCGTCTGTATGCGGAAATGCAAAGTTTACCAAACTAATCAATTGATATAAAAAGAGTAAACTGATCACTCCGGTTGAGACATTGAAAAGCAAATGGGCCAGTGCCACTCTTTTTTTATCCGCAATACCACCAATACTGCCAAGTAAAGCTGTTACGGTTGTTCCTATATTTGTTCCAACAACAAAAGCAGCCGCAGCCTCAAAACCAATTACATGTGTATAAAGTGCACTTTGTGCAATGGCTATGGAAGCAGAACTCGATTGAATGAGGGCGGTTAAAGCGAGTCCTATTAAGGCATACCAGTAAGGTGTCGAAAACTGATATGCGGTCATATCAAAATTTTGGGCACTGGCACTAAAACTCTCTTTCATTCCCTCAAGCCCTAAAAAGATAAGACCAAAACCAACCAAAACACCAAAATAGTTTTTCCATTTGGATGTGTCAGAACTTAAGACCTGTCCCATGCCTCCTATCCCTATAACAGCATAGGAAAGCAGTTTTATATCCATGTTAAAACCGATAACAGCAACAATCCATGCGGTGACAGTTGTCCCGATATTGCTGCCGAGTATAATGGCTATACTGCTTTGTAAACTCATAAGCTGTGCTCCGACAAGCGAAAGAGCCATAAGTGTCACTACGGAAGAGCTTTGAAATACAGCTGTAGAAAAGATTCCGGTAAGCAGACTTTTAAAATGTGTTTTTGTTGCATTTTGGACAAATCGCTTAAAAGCATACCCTGCGGAAGATTTGATTTGTTCTTCAAGATAAAGCATTCCGAAAAGGAAAAGTCCTAAACCGGAAAAGGCTTCAATCCAAATCTTATAATGCTCCATCTAGTGTCCGTTGCCATGTTGACGCTTTCTTTTCAGATTGTCGGTGGGAACATAAAATTCTAAATTTTCGACCTTTTTAACCGTTACAGCATTACATGTAAGCAAATTGTTCAGGTTCTCTCTGCTTTTTTCATCAAAAAGCAGAGCAATATCCTCCGGAGTCAAAGGACGCTTGTCCAAAGTGTTGAGCACCTCTTCTTTTGTATAATAGGAGTTGTTTGGCTCTGCATGAAGTCGTGAAGCTATATGGATGGGTAAATCGGCATCGAACATAAGGGCTATGGTATGCAGTTCTTTGTAGCTTATTCCTGTCACAGGGTAGGCTGGAGGTCTGTCTATCGTGCCGATATCTACTCTCTGACATTTTATTTTATGCAAAACTTCATTTAGTTTTTGTATCTCCTCTTGTGTATCATTAATGCCATGTACAAAGAGAATCTCTATAAAAAGTTTTCCTCTGTATTTTTGAGAAAAATTTATGACTTTTTGGACAACATTTTCTATTTTGATGGAAGGATGGGGTCTGTCTATCTTTTTGAAAATGTCATGGCTTACAGCATCCAAAGAGAGTTTTACCTGATCAAGTTTTAAAAGAGAAGAAAAAACTTTTTCATTGACAAGCGTGGCACTGTTTGTCAGGATTAATGTCTGGGTATCTTTTTTGATTTCATTTATTGCATCAATCAGTCTGTCCAGATGAGGGTAGAGTGTAGGTTCACCGTTTGCAGTCAGTGTTATGACATCTATTTTATCATGAAGATGTTTACGCAGTTGGGTGATGACTTCATCGACTGAAACGACAAATGTCTGTTCTTTTACTGTCGCACTTGGGGCAAGTTCACAATAGAGACAGTCAAAATTACACTGCTTGGCTGAGGGTGAGAGGTCGATACCCAAACTCATACCGAAACGGCGTGAGTTGACAGGACCGAAAATAATATTATTTTTTGCTGACACGGTGGCACTCTTGTATGAAGTGCTTCGCATTTTCAACAGGGACATCCGGTAAAATTCCGTGACCCAGGTTGAATATATGACGTTTCCCCTGCATAATATTTTGAATATCTTCTACAGCCTGTGTCGTTGCCTCTTTTGAGTATAGACGACATGGCTCCATATTGCCCTGAAGAACATATTTGCTTCCAAGTTTTTCTTTTGCCAACTCCATCGGCGTAGACCAGTCGACACCGAAAACATCAAAATTTCCATATATTTTATCCAAAAAAGCAGGAATACCTTTAGGAAACATAATGATGGGAATATGCGGATACTTTTCTTTGAGGTATTGGGCAATCTCAACCATATATTTCCAGGAAAATTCGTCATATTTGTTTGGTTCAATAGCTGCTGCCCAAGAGTCAAAAATCTGGACGACGTCTATGCCTGATTCTATCTGTTTTTGCATGTAAAGTTTTACGACTTCTGTTACTTTTGCCAGAATTTTATGCAGGAGTTCAGGGTTTGCATACATCATTTTTTTACATACATTGTATGTTTTTGTTCCCTGTCCTTCTATCATATAGGTTGCAAGTGTCCAGGGAGAACCTGTAAAGCCTATGAGGGCTTTATCTTCAGCAAGTTTTGTTTTGATAAGTTTAATTGTATCATATACATATGTCAGTTTATTGGCCGCTTCTTCACCGCCTGTGAGTCTGTCGATATCCTCTTCATTTTTAATCGGGTCAGAAAATTTCGGACCTTCTCCTTTGACAAAGGACAAATCCATACCCATTTCATCAGGAATTACAAGTATGTCGCTAAAGAGTATGGCCGCATCAACACCAACTATGTCTACAGGCTGCAGAGTGACTTCACAGGCCAGTTCCGGATTGTGACAAAGATTTAAAAAATCTCCTGCTTTGGCACGTACTGCCATATACTCCGGCAGATAACGCCCTGCCTGTCTCATCATCCATACAGGAGTGTATGGTGTCTCTTTTCCAAAACATGCATCTACAAATATTTTATTTTTTATTCCCATTTTTTTTCCTTAGTGATTGTGTCCAACTTTACTTAAAAAATACAAACCGACAGCAACGGCAGTAATAGAAAGGGCTAAATAGAGTAATTCCAGCGGTGTCTGGTAGCTTGCCAGTCCCACTTTTTTAAAGAAACCCACAACAAGAACCATTACAATTACTTTGGATATTTTGTCTTTAAGCTGGTCAAGTGAGTGAATAGATAAAATTTTGTTTTCTCTTGTAGCATCTTCTCTTGCCGCATCAATATCCGAGATAAACAATTCATACAATCCGAAAGAAAACAACAGCATAACAACGCCGATAAGATATAAATCCACAGCACCTATAATTCCACCGACAACCAGTTCATGAAAGTGTTCCGGGTGATGATGGTTCACATAGGTGTTTATTACAAGTTTAGCGGTATCATAGATGTCAAAACTGGCAACAATAAAAAGTGCGACAGCACCGATAAGACCGAAAATAACAGCCATTAAAACCATAAAGCGTGAACTCCAGAGCCCGCTTTCAAAGATTTTTTCAATCATTTATAAGCCTTCTTCCATTTCTATCCATTTTTGGGCAATTCTTACCGCATTTGTAGCAGCACCTACACGTAAATTGTCAGCAACAACAAACATATGGAGCATATTGTTTGAAAAGAGATCTTTTCGAATACGTCCGACAAATGTTTCATTTTTGTCTATACATGTAGCCGGCATAGGGTAGAGTGCTTCATCAGGATTGTCTAAAACCACTATGTTTGGTGCTTTACGAAGTATTTCTCTTGCCTCGTTTGCATTTATTTCCGAATCAAAAGTCATAGTTACCGCTTCTGCATGCCCTCTCAGTGTCGGAACGCGTACACATGTAGCACTGAGTGCAATCTCTTTATGCATGATTTTTGTTGTCTCGTTGACCATTTTCATCTCTTCTTTTGTATAGCCGTTGTCTGTGAAAACATCAATCTGCGGAATGACATTGAGGGCTATCTGCTGGTTAAATGCTTTATGCTCAGCTTCATCAAGTTTAAAGGCAAAAAATGCCTGCATTTGACTGACCAGCTCTTCCATAGCGGTTTTTCCTGCACCGCTGGTTGCCTGGTATGTATCAACATCCACACGAACCAGGTCATATGCTTCATCCAGTGGTTTGAGTGCCTGTACCATCTGTATGGTTGAACAGTTTGGGTTGGCTATGATGCCTGTTTCTTTCCATTGTGCAATATCATGGGGATTGACCTCAGGAACAACAAGAGGGACATTCGGATCCATTCTGAAGTGAGAGGTGTTGTCAATGACAACGGCACCTGCTGCAACTGCGGAAGGGGCAAATTCTGCGCTGACACTGCCTCCCGCACTAAAAAGGGCAATATCTACCTCTTCTTTTTCAAAGACATCATGTGTCAGTTCTATAATATCAAAGCTTTCATTGTTAAACTCTACCTGTTTGCCGACACTTCTTGCACTTGCAAGCGGTACCAGTTTCTTAAGAGGAAAATCAATCTCTTCCAATACTCTTAAAATCTCTTCACCGACAGCACCGTTTGCACCGACAACAGCTACGTTATATTTTTTCATTTAATTTTCTCCTGTTCTATTTTCTGTTATTTAAAAAAAGTTCGTCTTTTTGAATTTCATTGGTTTCACTGAGTATGACAGAACGTTCCACTACTGAAAGCAACTCTCGAATATTTCCGGGCCAGGCATATGATAAAAGTTCACTTTCTGCCTCGGCAGAGAGCCTTTTTGTATCAAAACCGTACTTTTGACAGTTGTGTGCAATCATCTTTTGTGCAATTTCCAATATTTCGTCTTTTCTTTCTCTCAAAGGTGGAATATGGAGAGGAATTGTATTGAGTCTGTAATACAGGTCCTCTCTGAATTCTCCTTTTTCTATCTTCTCGTTTAAATTTGCATTTGTTGCCGAAACGACGCGTATATCTATTTTAATGGCTTTTGCAGAGCCAAGTCTGCGCACCTCTTTTTCCTGCAGGGCCCGAAGCAGTTTTGCCTGAACACCATAGGGCATCTCTCCTATCTCATCCAAAAAGAGTGTCCCTCCGTTTGCCAGTTCAAACTGTCCCGCTTTAGCTTCGGTCGCATCGGTAAATGCCCCTTTTTCAAAGCCAAAAAGCTCACTCTCTATCAAGTTTTCAGGAATCGCCGCCATGTTGATAGCAACAAAGGGTTTTTTTGCTCTTGGAGAGTTTTTGTGTATATAAGAAGCAAAAACTTCTTTACCGACACCGCTTTCTCCCAAAAGTAAAATACTTGCATCTGTTTTGGAAGCCTTTTGGGCAATGCCTAAAACTTTTGTAAGTGCTTCAGACGAGCCTAAGAAATCATTCGTCGTTTTTTTGCTTTTTTGCACTGATTTTTTTACTTTTTGGACAACTGCCTCGCGTTTAATCGCATCGACAAGTGTGTCTATATCAAAAGGTTTGAGTAAAAAATCTTTGACACCCAGATGGATAGAGTCAATAGCCCGACCAAGCGTTGCATTCCCTGTCATGATAATAACTTCGTATCTGCCGCCCAGTGCTTTGACAAATTCTATGCCGTCCATACCGGGCATATTGATATCGGTAATGACCAGATCAAAACTGTCATCAAGAACTTTGAGTGCATCTTTGGCATTTTTAAATGTTTTTACTGTAAACTCTTTGTAATCGCTCATAGCAATTTCAAGAGATTTACGCATATTGATATCATCTTCGACTATGGCTATTTTCACAAAAAGTCCTGTTTTTATTCGGCTATTTTAAAGCTGATATTCTAACAAAATTATCATTAAAATCGACTTTGAAGCATGTTGTTTTTAAAGTAATAATCGTAGTTGAGGTGTTTTGAAAATTTATTGTGCTTGCGTAATGTTGTACTTTCAGACCAATTTTTTGGATATAGTTGATGAATTTTTCATTATTGCGTGCAATGATTTTTTTTAAATCTTTACTGTTGTCTGATTCGAGAATGAGTGTATTTGAAGAAAATCCTTTGCACCTGTGCATTGAATGAGATATTTCGAATTCCTGATTATAAAGTAAAGCATCTTTTACGACATATCTGTAGGAAATAAGATATTCACTTGCAGAGAGTGCAAGTGAATGAAAAAGTATTATTGCACAAATTGAGAGTGAGAAAGTGTGATTTCCATCTCTACTTCGCATAAACCCTCTTTGAATGTTGTTTCCACTATATTTGCATTTCTTACCATTGCATCTACGGATGTTCGTACACTGGAACGTTTGACCATCATGTTTTTAATCAAGTCTTTTCCGTCTACTCTGACACCCTTTACTTTTTCAGCTATAAGTCTGTATGCATCAGCAATGGCAGCACGTTTTGCCAAAGCATATGCTTGTGCGGGAGATGTTGTATTCATAGGTGCAACACCTTGCCCGACGACACTGATAAGAAGAGGTCTTTTCTCTGAAAGCACTTCGCTTTGCAAAGGTTGTTGCATCTTGTGAGCAGGGCAAGGTGCCACTACTGTTTTGGCAGTTTGGGTAGGAATAGCTGTTACTACAGTCTTAGCAGGTTGTGCTGCAAAAGATACAACACTAAGTAATGTTAGTAATACTAGAGAGTATTTCATAGAATATCCTTAAAGGAGGAGTCTGTATGACTCCAGGTTTTATATTTTAGTTATTAGCAATTACTATTCCAAGTCTAAAGAAGGAGATGTGTCTTCTTCTTCATCATCTTCGCTTTTTTCCTCTTTCGGACAGCGTGAAATACTGACAACTTCATCCCCTTTTACTATATAGACACCGGAAGTGTTTCTGCTTGATTTGGAGATTGTCTGCATATCAACACGTATCATTTTACCGGCTTTTGTGAGCGCCATCATATCCATGCCCTCATCTACCATGAGACAGCCGACAATATGCTTGCCTGTTTTTGCAGTCATCTTCATCGCAATAACACCTGAACCGCCACGGTTTGTGAGTCTGTATTCTCCGGCATCAGTACGTTTTCCTATTCCTTTTTCAGCGACAATCAGAATCTCCTGATCATCACTTGCTATAATGTTTGCATCAACGACTTCATCACCCTCATGTTTAAACTTAATTCCTCTTACTCCACGTGTGCTTCGTCCCTGTTCACGGGTTTTTTCAATTTCAAATTTGATGCACTGTGCGAGTTTTGTTACTATAAAGAGGTATTTAATGCTTTTGTCCGCAATTTTTGCTGTAATGAGCGCATCATCTTCATCAAGAACAATGGCTCTGACGCCGTTGCTTCTGATGTTGCTGAATTCGCTTAAATTTGTTCGTTTGACAATGCCGTTTTTCGTAAAGAAAACCAAAGATTTCTCTTCGCTGAAATCAGTTGTCGGAATAATAGACTGAATCTGCTCATCCGCCATTAAATTAAGTAAATTGACAACAGCTTTTCCTTTGGCTGTACGACTCCCCTCAGGGATACGATAGACTTTTAACCAGTGGAGTTGTCCTCTGTCGGTCACAAAAAGGAGCGTATCGTGCGTATTACATGTAAAGAAGTTTTCTATAAAGTCATCTTCATAGGTTGTGACAGCAGTTTTTCCTTTGCCTCCGCGTTTTTGCTTTTCATAGCTTGCAAGCGGTACACGCTTGATGTATCCTCTGTGTGTGATTGTGACAACCATTGGTTCGTTGGGAATCAAGTCTTCTATGTCTATATCATCATAGTCATCTTCGATGTCAGTTCTTCGTTTTGTGGTATATGTTTGTAAAATTTCATCAAATTCATCACCTATTATACCGTGCAGCACTTTTTCACTTTGTAGAATTGACTCAAGAAACTCAATTTGTTTCATAAGTTCTGCCAATTCATTTTCAATTTTTTCAATTTCAAGTCCTGTAAGACGACCAAGACGCATTGCAACAATGCTTGCAGCCTGGATTTCTGAAAAATCAAATTCTGTTACCAGGTTTTCTTTCGCTTCTTCCTCATTTGTGGATGCACGGATAGTACGAATGACTTTATCAATAATATCTATCGCTTTTTTCAAACCTTCCAAAATATGTGCACGCGCTTTTGCTTTTTCCAAATCAAAAATTGTACGACGGATAATAATAGTTTTTCGGTGATTGATAAAATGCTTGAGTATGTCAATAAGACCAAAAATTCTTGGTTCCTGGTTTAAAATGGAGAGCATTATGATACCGAAGGTTGTCTGCATTGCAGTTTGTTTAAATAAATTATTTAAAACAATTTCACTGATTGTGTCACGCTTGAGCTCAATGACAACACGCATACCGTCCCGGTCGGACTCGTCTCTGATTTCGCTCACCCCGTCTATCATTTTGTCTTTAACCAAATTGGCAACGTTTTCAATAAGACGGGCTTTGTTTACCTGATAAGGAAGTTCATCAATGACAATGACGTCTTTGTTTCCTTTTTTCTCAATATGTGTTTTAGCACGTACTTTTATACGGCCACGCCCTGTTTCATAGGCATCCATAATCCCTTTTTTACCAAATATAATGCCGCCTGTCGGAAAATCAGGCGCTTTGATATGTTCCATGATTTCAGGAAGTGTGATATTGGGATTTTCCAGGAGTGCTTTGAGTCCGTTCATAATTTCAGTAGGGTTGTGGGGAGGAATGTTTGTTGCCATACCGACCGCAATCCCTGAAGAACCGTTTATCAAAAGGTTCGGTACACGTGTCGGCATTACATCCGGTTCTTTTGTTGTACCGTCATAGTTGTCTATCATATTGACAGTGTTTTTTTCCAAATCTTTTAAAAGTTCACCTGCATATTTTGTCATACGGGCTTCCGTGTAACGCATCGCAGCAGCCGAGTCACCGTCAACCGAACCAAAGTTTCCCTGTCCGTCTACAAGTTCCATTCGCATGGAAAAATCCTGCGCCATTCGCACGAGTGCATCATAAACGGCTGTATCTCCGTGAGGGTGGTATTGACCGATAACATCACCGACGATACGTGCTGATTTTTTATACTTTGCACCAAATGAGAGATTGAGTTTGTCCATTGCATAAAGAATTCTTCTATGTACAGGTTTAAGTCCGTCTCTTACATCAGGCAGAGCACGACCGACAATAACACTCATAGAGTAATCAAGATAGCTGTTTTGAAGAGTTTCTTCTATATTTATACTTTGTATATCACCATTGTTTAACAAGTTGCTCATTGAAACACCTAAAATTTAAATTTATATATATTAGCTAATTGTCGCTTAATAAAATGTTTAAAACTGATGAACTTTTGCGCAATTGCATAAAAAATGAAGGAATTGTAAAAGCTGCTTAAAAATTAATCAGTTTAAGCTGAAAAAAAAGATGTAATTATTCTATACTTTGCTTTGAAAATATTCAACAAAAGGATTCACATGAAGAAATGGTTATTAGCATTCTTATTTGCTTTACCAACATTCGTATTTGCGGAGGATACAGCAACACTCGATACAGGTGATACAGCATGGATGATGATGTCAACTGCATTGGTATTACTTATGACACCTGCAGGTCTTGCACTGTTTTATGCAGGTATGACAAGAAGTAAAAATGTACTCAATACATATGCAATGGTATTTGGAGCGTTTGTCGTTGCATTTGTTGTTTGGATTGCTGCCGGTTATTCGATAGCATTTGGTACGGCAGATTCTGCTGCTGTTCAAAATGTGATGGGTGGATTTTCAAATGTATTCCTAAATGGAATCAGCTGGCACGATTTAAGCGGAACATACCCTACTTATGTATTTGTGGCGTTTCAGGGTACATTTGCCGCTATTACCGTAGCTATTGCTGCAGGTTCGGTTATAGAGCGTATTAAATTCTCTACATGGCTGGTATTTGTGGCGCTTTGGGGACTTGTAGTGTACGCTCCTGTTGCTCATATGGTTTGGGGCGGAGACGGTGCCTATCTCTTTGATTTAGGTGCTTTAGACTTTGCCGGTGGTACAGTTGTACACATGAATGGTGGTCTGGCCGGTTTGGTTCTTGCTGTTCTTGTTGGCAAGCGTGTCGGATATCCTAAGTCTGCAATGAAACCTGCTACAGTGCTTTTGACAGCGCTTGGTGCGGCTCTTTTATGGTTTGGCTGGTACGGATTCAATGCAGGGTCTGCATTTGGAGCGAACGCCATTGCCGGTGTAGCACTCCTGACTACAACGATAGCAACTGCCGCAGCTGCTATTACATGGATGCTTGCTGAGTGGGTTATCTATAAAAAGCCTACATTACTGGGACTTGCTACAGGTGCTGTTTCCGGGCTTGTTGCTATTACGCCTGCTGCCGGATTTGTTGGTGTGGGTGGTGCTTTTATCGTTGGTATCGTCGGAACACTATTCGCTTTTTGGGGTGTGACTGTGCTTAAAAAGAAACTTGGTTATGATGACTCTTTGGATGCATTCGGTGTTCACTTTTTAGCTGGTTTGTTTGGTGCACTTGCAACCGGTCTTTTGGCTTTAAAAGACAATGACCTGTTATGGGACGGACCGCTGAAAGAATCAGGTGACAGAATGGGACAGTTTATTGTTCAAGTTGAATCTGTTGTGATCGTTGGACTGTTCACGCTTATCGGTACTGTTGTTGTTTACTATGTTGCTACTGCATTGACTGGTGGTTCACGAGTAAGTGAAGATGAAGAAACAATGGGTCTGGATGAATCTGTTCAAGGGGAAAGATACATGAATAACTAATCTCTTTTTGGGATTAGTGTATTGATTTTGTAATCAAAAATGGTTACAATTGATAAATAATAAAACTTTGGAGTAGTGATAATGAAAAAAGTAGAAGCGGTTATCAAACCATTTAAACTGGAAGATGTAAAAGATGCACTGGCAGAAATCGGTATTGACGGTATGACAGTAAGTGAAGTAAAAGGCTATGGCCGTCAAAAAGGACATAGTGAACTGTACCGTGGTGCTGAGTATGTGGTTGATTTTTTACCGAAAATAAAAATGGAAATGGTTGTTACAGCAGACATGGTAGAACAGGTTACAGCAACAATTGTTGAAGCAGCACGTACAGGTAAAATCGGAGACGGTAAGATTTTTGTAAGTGATATAGAAAAAATTATCAGAATTCGTACAGGTGAAACTGATGAGGAAGCTATCTAAATAATAATGCCAAAGGAACTTGCCCCTTTCTTTGGCTTCTCTAACCGTTATGGCACTTAAGCCAACTCCTTTACAAGGAGTAAAAAATCCACATATTGACTTCTTTGGCATTTAAAAATAATGATTTAATTTTTAAAATATAAATATTTTGCTACACTCAGCTTTTAAGTTCAATTTAAACCCGGATTATACAATAGAAAACAATAAGTAGGTTCTATGCTTGTGCCTTGGGTGCAATGATAAAGACTTTCTTGAGTTTTTTATTGCATAATCCGGGTTAAAGGTTTATAATGTCTGAAGCTGATTTCAAATACATACTGGATACTTTCTTTACACTTTTTTCTATGGTTTTGATTATTTTAATGGTCCCAGGTTTTGCTATGCTTGAAGCCGGACTTGTAAGAACAAAAAATGTCTCTTCTGTTTTAACGGTAAATACCATGATATATGCGGTAGCATCTATGGCATTTTTACTTGTCGGTTACTCTCTTGCGTTTGGCTCCTGGGAAAACTCTTCTATGAGTATATGGGCGGCATTTTTGTTTCAGATGGCATTTGTCGGTAAAACTATAAATATCATGAGTGGTGGAGTGAGTGAGCGTGTAAAAATTATACCGCTGATGATATTTACGGTTGTTATGGGTGCTGTTATCTATCCTTTGATTGTCAATGTAAGCTGGGGTGCTGATCTTCTTGCGGGAACAGTGTTGGATATTGACATGTATGATTTGGCAGGTTCAACTGTTATTCACTCCACCGGAGGCTGGGCATTGCTGGCTGCGATTTTGATTATGGGACCAAGAAAAGACAGATACAAAGACGGCAAAATAAAAGTGATACCTGCATCAAATGTACCGCTTGTGGTTCTTGGCGCACTTCTTCTATGGATAGGATGGTTCGGATTTAACGGTGGCAGTGTCGGTTCTATTTCGAGTGTCGAAAATGCTGATACGGTTGCAAAAACGATTATGAATACAAATACGGCAGGTTTGGCGGGTGCAATCATTGCAGCCGTTATCATGTATGCACGGTATAAGCTTTTAGATATTACAATGATATTAAACGGTGCATTGGGAGGGCTTGTCGCAATTACTGCAGGACCTGATTTGTATGACATGTATACACCAATCCTGATTGGTGCCATTGGCGGTGCGCTTGTTGTTTTTGCTGTACCGATGTTTGACAAATTAAAACTAGATGATCCCGTGGGTGCACTTTCTGTTCACCTTGTCAACGGTATTTGGGGCACACTCGCTGTGGGTGTTTTTGTTGATAAAGTGTCACTGGTTTCACAACTCAAAGGGATTGTAGTCATCGGAGTTTTTGCATTTGTAAGTTCCTATATTGTTATATACATTATCAACAAGATTGTTGCATTCAGAGCAGAGGATGATATTCAGGTAGAGGGGCTTGATGTTAATGAGGTTGGTGTTGAATCCTATCCTGAATTTAAACGCGCCATTTAAAATGATGTATGCTTAATCACTCAAAATCTCTTTTTCTCTCTTTGCTCGTTCATGCGCTTATTCTGCTGAGCCTGCTGGGCATTTATAAGTATGCAGTTTTACCTGCTGCATTTGTTGAAGAAGAAAAAAGAGTGTGTGTAAATTTGAGATGTGTAAAACAACAGACTGAAGAAACACATAAAAAGCAAAAAGAGAGAAAAAAAGTCATTTCTGAAAAAAAAGCAAAAAAAATCCCGCAACATAAAAAAGTTATTCCTCCAAAAAAACAAAAAACCCAAGAAAAACCCAAGAAAATAAAGAAAAAAATTCCTTTAAAAAAAGAGATTAAAAAGAAAAAAGAAACAATAAAAGAGACAAAGACTGAAGAAAAGACAAAACCGGAAAAAAGAATAGAAAAACCATCAGAAGAAAAACCAGAAAAAAAAGTAGAAGAAGTGGTGAAAAACATGCCTGTTGCAGAAGAAAATCTTCGCAGGGAAAAGAGTATAAAAAAAAGTGCTGAAAAAAAGGTGAGTGAGAAAGAAGCGTATTTGCAGGAAAATCTGGCACAGATTGCCCAATTGATAAAAGAAAACCTCTACTACCCGAGAATGGCACGTAAACGAGGCATACAGGGTTCTGTTACCGTTCGCTTTATGCTGCTGAAAGATGCTACTGTTGTACAAATCACAACAATATCTTCAAGCAGCGGTATCTTGACGCGTGCGGCGATTAAAACAATCGCTGAGCTTTCAGGAAAGTTTCCAAAGCCAAAAACAGACATGATGCTAAGTGTACCGATTCGATACTCTTTGCAATAGCAGAGTTTTACTCAACAGGCTTGAAATACTCTTTTTCGGCACCGCAACCCGGACATTTCCAATTGTCAGGAAGATCTTCAAAAGCTGTTCCTGGAGGAATACCACTTTTTCCATCACCGATTTGCGGGTCATAAATATGACCGCAAAATACACATTTGTATTTTTGTAATTTATCCATAACTGACTCCTTTATTCTTGTCAGGCACTTATTATATCTTATTTTCCTGCACTGAGCAGTGCCTGCTGAAGATGATATGCAATGCGTGTAATGTGTACTGATGAGCGTTGCAGCCACCGGACTGCTTCCAAGTGGTAGGTGCCCTCGTCTATGCTAACAGTCCCGTCGGCCATTAACAGTGTTATTTCTTCTCTCTTTTGTTCTGTTTTCTTCTCAATTTCATTGTTGTTTTGCTGCGTATAATTGGCCAGTTCCTGTAAAGATGTTTGTTCAAGGAGCTGCAGGCTTGTTTGAATAAGCTCAATAAATTGCTTTTTTTCTAATACCAACAAGGGTGATGACTGAAGAAACAGTGCTTTGTGCTCATCTTCACGACATCGGTCAAAAAGCCGTTGCAGATGGTCAATAACATGAATGAGACTGATAAGCCGTTGCCAGTTTGCATCCTGTGTATTTTTTAAATGAATTTTGTCTAAGAAAGTCTGTGTTTCATCTAAGAGCTTGTCAAAAGCATGCAGATTGATTTTGTGTGCATTTTTTTTCGCCCCAAGCAAATAGAGCATATACCGCAATAATGTTTTGAATTCATTTTCAAGAGATTTTTGCACAACACTCAAAGCCAAAGGGATATTTTCAAGTAATGCAGGATCAAAATCCTGTATATACTTTTGTTTTGGTTCGGGTATGATTTTTTCCATAAGATGCGCAAAAGGTGTTGTAAAAGGTATAATTGCAATGACACCTAAAAAGTTGAAAAAAGTATGAAACAGTACTAAGACAATTTCAGCCTGTTGCATTAAAAAACCGGGCGCGAAAGATTCAAAGAACATAGTGTAGGGTGCGATTAAAAAAAGTGCGGCAATACCGGTAAATATATTGTATACAACATGTGAAAAGCCGGTCCTTTTTACTTCTGTAGAACCACCTATGGTTGCCAAAGCCGCTGTGACTGTTGTACCTACATCCATGCCGACTACCAAGGCTGCTCCCTGCTCAAAACTGATGGCACCTCCGTAAATCATTGTGAGTGTCGCGGCAACACCTGCGCTTGATGACTGTGTGATAATTGTAACAAGAATTCCAAGCAAGAAGAGCTCAAATCGGCCAATAAAAGAGTCTCCCTCAAAGTATTCAGGTGAAATGATGTCTTTATAGACAGACATGCCCTCTTGCATAAAACCGATACCGACAAAAATCAGACCGAATCCGGCAATGGCAAAACCGATATCCGCTGCTTTTCCTTTTGAAAAAAGTTTTAAACTTGATCCTACAAGTATAAAAGGCAAAACTATAGTGCCCAGCTTGAGTTTAAATCCGAGAAGGGCAACCATCCATCCTGTAATAGTGGTACCGATATTTGCACCAAAGATGATACCGAGTGCCTGGGGAAATGTTAATAATTCTGCGGATACAAACCCCACAGCGGCAACTGTTGTAGCACTTGATGACTGTAAAACAGCAGTACTGATGGCTCCTGTTATAACTCCGGTAGTGGGTGTTTTTGTAAAATGGATTAAAGCGTTTCTGATAGCATCTCCGGCAAGAGCATGTAACCCCTGAGTCATGATAATCATACCAAGTATAAAAATACCGATGCCCCCAACTGCCTGGGAAAGTGTAATCCATGAATGCATAACTATTCTATTCCCTCTTTATAGGATAATGTTATTATGACATAAATTTCTAATGATTGTTTGAAAGTGAGAAAAGTTGGTGACCCCGAGGAGAATCGAACTCCTGTAACATGGATGAAAACCATGGATCCTAACCGCTAGACGACGGGGCCACTTTTTGTAGTTGTTTTTTGATTAGTTGTGCTGAAGTTTTAAGTGAATCATACATAAGGTACGCGAGCTTTAAACTTTAGTGCAAATAACAAAAAAATGGTGTCCTGTGATGGATTCGAACCATCGGCCACATCATTAAAAGTGACGTGCTCTACCAGCTGAGCTAACAGGACTCTTGCCTCTTATTGTTAAGAGGTCGAAATTATAGACAAATACAATTGATATGTCAAGAAAAAAGAGTGAAAATTTATAAATTTTATAAGAAAGCATAGATTTATTTACAATTAAATGCTTTTTAACTACAATCGTTTCACAAAGAGGAGTTTTATGAAAAATATTACAAATGCGCTAATGGCTTTTTTTATTGTTTTTATGAGCGGATGTTCTCAAAAAGTCACTGTACAGGCACTTGAACCTGCACAGATTGACAGAATATCGCAGACTAAAGTAATAGCAGTAACAGATTTCACGCATGACAGAGTAGGACTTTCAAGAAAAATAGAGGCAAAGCTTTCTAATTTTGAGATAAACAATAAAAAATATTTTACTGTTGTCAGCAGAAATGATATAAATAAAGTTATAGCAGAACAAAAACTGCAAAACAGTGGCCTTGTCAATGATGAAAAGATTGTTCAGGTTGGAGAACTGATAGGCGCGCAGGCTATTATTTCTGGAAATGTAAGCCCTGTTACCAAGGAAGACAGTTATTTTTATGAGCCTCGTGTCCGTTGTGCAAATAGAAAATGTACAGAACTCGAAACATACCGTGTACGCTGTATGAAACGGCTCATAGGCCTTTCTGCAGAAGTGAGAATAGTGGATGTTGCCAAAGGCGATATCATTTATGCGGATACTTTAGGCAGAACAAGTTCATTTAAGCACTGTGCAGATGATTCGCGGGCAATTCCGTCAAAAATGATGGTGGCGCAAAAGCTTGCCGATGATATAGCAGATACATTTATTTATAAGCTTACTCCGCATTACAGAAAATTTCGTGTAAAACTACTTGAGGATCCTGATTTGGATTATACGGATGAACAGGAGAGACTGCTGAAAGTCTCTTTAAAATATATAGAGCAGGGGCGCTATGACAAAGCAGAACGCTTTTTAAAAGAGTTGATTGATTCGACAAATATGAAAAGCTATGTGGCATTTTATGATTTGGGTGTGATAAAAGAGGTTCAGGGGAAATATGAAGAGGCAAAAGAGTACTATGAATATGCGGATAATTTAATGATAGAGCCGGTTGAGGAGATTAATGAGGCTGTGATTCGAATAAACTCTCTTATCTCCAAAAGAAAAAAAACACTTGAGCAGTTAAACAGATGAACAAATTAAGCATATTATTTCTTATTTCAGGGCTGCTTTTAGGCGGCTGTGCTGCAAAACAAAGAGTTGTTGTTGCAAAAAAAGAGCTTCCGGCATGGTATCTGCAACCTCCACAGTCTAACAGTTCTACGCTTTATGCACTGGGCGAAGGTGAAAATCAGCAAGATGCCATTACGAATGCCTTGAGCCTTGCAGCCTCGACATTACATGTAACGGTTTCATCAAATTTTCGTGCAAAAACAGTTGTAAAAGAGGGAAGCCTTAACAGCTCCGAGGCAACATATATCAATGAAACACAAAGCAGTGTTGAAAAAATAAAAATCAGCGAATATGAGATACTTCATGTAAAAAAACTCGGCTTTAAAAGATATGCGGCGCTTATAAAGGTCGATAAACAAAAGTTATTTCAAGGTTTAAAAAATGAACTAGACCAAAAATTACAAATATACAGAAGTAAAGTCAAACACTTACAAAAACGTGACGCACTCAAACGTCTGGCATATTATAAAAAGATGAAAAAATCATTTACATATATACAGAATGCTCTGATAGTGATGAAAGTACTGCATAAAGGCTTTGATGACACAAAATATATAGCATGGATGAATAAAGTAAATGAAGAGTATGATTATCTTCAAAAACATATAAGTTTTTGGGTAAATTCCAATGTGAAAAGTCTGGCTGAACCACTCAGAAGTGCCCTGACCAAAAAAAAGTTTATCATAAAAAATGTGAAATCAACCATGCACTACACTGTTTTTATAAAAGCAAAAATTCAACAAGTGACTGCCTACGGTTTTACGCTTGCCCGCAGTGAAATATCTTTTGTAACGAAAAACTATAAAGGAGAAGTGTTGGGGGAAAATGTCATACATGTAACAGGACAGTCATCCCAGGGCTATAAAATAGCCAGGCAGAATCTTGTCAAAAAGCTTCATTCGCTCATACAAAAAGAGGGCATTTCAAAAGTGTTAAATATTGATATTTAGTAACCGTTTACTTCTTGGGAATATACTTACAATAATAATAAAAAGATATATTAATAATTGAGGTATAAAAATGATTAATAAAATACAGAATGTAAAAAAAGAAGTTGCAAAAGTAGTTGTCGGGCAGGAAAAGATGATAGATTCATTGCTCATTGCACTGTTGTGTGAAGGGCATATCCTTATAGAAGGTGTTCCGGGACTGGCGAAAACAACAACGGTTAATGCACTTTCAAAAGCTCTGGGGCTTGACTTTAAGAGGGCACAGTTCACACCGGATTTACTCCCTTCGGATATTTTGGGGGCAGAAATATACGACCCGCAAAACAATCAGTTTAAAATAAAAAAAGGTCCGATATTCACAAACCTTTTACTTGCAGATGAGATTAACCGTGCTCCGGCAAAAGTGCAGTCTGCTTTGCTTGAAGTGATGCAGGAGAAACAGGTGACAATCGGTGATACGACATTCAAGCTTGATCTGCCGTTTTTTGTCATGGCAACACAAAACCCTGTAGAACAAGAGGGTGTCTATCAACTCCCTGAAGCGCAGCTTGACAGATTTATGCTCAAACTTATTGTTGGATACAACACAAAAAAAGAAGAGCTTGAAATCGCAAGAAGAATCTCAAGCGGAAATTTTGAGACAATCAATCCGGTTTTAAATAAAAGCGAACTCGAAGAGCTGAAAAAAGTTGTACGCGATATACATGTAGACGAAGAAGTGGAAGAGTACATGATAGAACTAGTCAATGCAACAAGACATCCTGAAGAGTACGGACTCGAAGAGGTCAAAGAGTACATTCAGTTTGGAGCTTCTCCCCGTGTGAGTATCGACATGTTCAAAGCGGTCAAAGCGATGGCATTTATGCGCGGCAAAGACTTTGTCACTCCTGTTGATGTTGCTTACATCGTAAAAGAGTTGATGCGTCACCGTATCGTGCTCACCTATGAAGCGGAAGCTGAAGGGATTACAACGGATGAAATCATTCAAAAAGTGCTTGAAACCGTAGCGATACCATAAGGTCGCCATAATGAGCAAACTACAAAAAATACTTGTACGGGCACGCCGTCAGGTTTTTAGCGAGATGGTTGGAAACAACCCCTCCATTTTTCAAGGCGAGGGCTATGATTTTATAGAACTTCGTGAATATATGCCCGGTGACGACATCCGACATATAGACTGGAATATCACGGCAAAACTGCAAAAGCCTTATATTAAAATATTTCGAGAAGAGAGAGAATTAAATATTGTTATTGCTTCTATGCTTAACGGCAGTGTTTATTTCGGTTCCAAACGGTTTAAGCAGGATGTTATTGCCGAAGTGACGGCGATGCTGAGCTTTTCTGCTATTAAAAACGGGGATTTGGTGAGTTCATACATCTTCAGTGAACAGCTGGAGTCTTTTTTAAAACCGAGTAAAAAACTTTTTCAGGTGCATAAAAGTATAGATGAGATTTTAAATTTTGATCCTTTGAACAAAAAAGCAGATTACAAAGTTTTGGCAGACACTTTGTTTAAAAGACTCAAACGAAAGTCTCTGATTGTCATTGTCGGTGATTTTTTTGAAATCCCTGATTTTAAAGTATTGGCAAAAAAACATGAAGTAGTGGCTGTCATTGTGCGTGACAGGCTTGAAGAGAGACCGCCGGAGATGGGTTTTACCTCTTTGGTAGATCCTGAGAGCGGTGCTGTTTTGGAAGGTGATTTTAATGCACAAACAGTCAAAGAGTATGCGAAAAAAGTTTTAGTGCATGACAGAAAACTTTATGCAACATTCAGAAAACACCAGATTCGATTTACAAAGATCTATACAGACGGAAAAATCGGTGTTTCCTTACGACGATTATTTGAGGGCAGATAGATGCAAAATCTACAACAAAATGAAATTCCTTTGCATGATATTAAGCCGCTTATAGAGATACATGAGTACTCTTTATATTATCTTATCGGAGTGAGCCTGTTAGTTGTTCTGATACTTTCGGGTTTTATATATTTGGCATACAAATGGATGCAAAACAGGAAAAAATATAACAAAAGAGCAGAGCATTATAAGAGGCTCTTTTCTCTAGATTATTCAAATCCGAAAAAAGCGGCATATGATTTAACATTTTACGGAGCAACTTTTAAAGATGACAGTGAACGTCATTTAAAAGCCTATGAAAATATGTTGGAAAAACTGGAAAAATACAAATATAAAAAAAATGTAGAAGATTTTGATACAGATACTTTACATGTAATAGAGTTATACAAGGGAATGATAGATGTTTGATGGCATATATTTCGAATTTCCAAAACTACTGTTTGTTATATTCTTTTTTATAGCATGTGAAACACTTTGTAAAATGAAGCTGCCTTCAATTTACTTTCCGCATGCATCACAGTTTATGAAGAGTAATGTGTCTGCATCAAAACTGCTTTTCTTTTTGAAATGGCTCACAATTGTTATGATGATTTTGGCACTTATGTCTCCTGTAAAAGACGAACCGTATGAGTTGAAGCCAAAACACGGGCATGAAATAGCATTGATTTTGGATGCTTCGGGCTCTATGAAAGAGCGTGGGTTTGACCCGCTCAACCCTGCTGCATCACGCTTTGATGTTGTGAAATCAATTGTACGGGATTTTATAAACAAAAGAGAAAATGACAATATGGGACTTGTCGTTTTTGGTTCCTACTCTTTTATTGCTTCACCGCTAACCTATGACAAGCATATACTCTCCCGCATTGTTGCTCAGCTTGAAGTAGGCATGGCGGGAAAATATACAGCCCTGTATGAAGCGTTGGCACAGGGAGTGAACCTGTTGAAAATGAGCAAGGCAAAATCAAAAGTGGCTATTTTGCTTACAGACGGCTACTCTACTGCAGGAGTGGACAAAATTCCTCTGGATGTTGCGCTGGATATTGCCAAAAAAGAGGGTGTAAAAGTTTATCCGATAGGGATAGGCGCTCCTGATGAGTACAACAGAGCCGTGCTTATGAAAATAGCAAAAGAGACAGGCGGTGTTGCCTTTGGTGCAGCAAATGCCTCACAGCTTAAAGAGGTCTATGAAAAAATTGATGCACTGGAAAAATCAGAGATAAAAAATGAGACCTTTTCCTATAAAAACTACTACTATTTTTATCCGCTCTTTATAGCATTGTTGTCTCTGTTGCTTTATGTCTATTTACGAAATAAAAGAGGGAGTGTAATATGAGTTTTTTACATCCGGAATTTCTTTACTATATGTTACCGTTAATTATTATACTCTTTGGGCTGTTGCTTACACAAAAAGAGTCGCATGCAACATTTTTTTCAAGTGAGGTGATGCAAAGACTCAGAGTCTCTTCAAACACTTTGACACTCAAAGCAAGAAATGCACTCTTTTTTCTGATTGCTGTTTTGATGACAATTGCTTTGGCCGGTCCTGTCATCAAAGACGGAAAGATTGAAGTGACGGCTAAGAGTGCTGACATTATGATAGCTTTGGATATATCAGATTCTATGTTGGCAGAAGATGTCTATCCGAACCGTTTGAAACTGGCAAAACAAAAGGCTCTGGAACTGTTGCATCTGGCACCAAATGAGCGTATCGGTGTGATTGCCTTTGCAAAAAACTCCTATCTGGTTTCACCGCTGAGTTTTGATCATGAAGCAGTTGCTTTTTTACTTAAAAAACTTAACACGAATTCTATTACAGAGCAGGGCACAGATTTTATGTCGATGCTGCAGGTAGTCGATAAAAGTATAAAACAAGATGCAAAAAAATATTTGCTGATATTGAGTGACGGCGGAGACAAAAAAGACTTTTCTCAAGAGATTGCTTTTGCCAAAAAGCATGACATAGCTGTCTTTGTACTTGGTGTCGGCACACCGCAGGGAGCACCGATAAAGCTTAAAAATGGAGAGTTTATCAAACAAAACGGAAAAATCATTGTCTCAAAACTCAATGATAAAATTGCAGATTTGGCAACAAAAACAGGCGGTGTCTACATTGAAAGCGTCAATTCTGATGCCGATGTCAAAGCAATGCTTCAAGAGATTGAGCGTCACAGCAAGAAAAAAGAGCTGAAGTCTGAGAAGATTGAAAAGTACATACCATTGTTTTATTATCCTTTGGGTCTGGCACTTCTGTTATTGCTTATAGCAACATCTTCTATGAGCAAACGGGTAAAAGTTGAGGTGCCTGGATTGTTTATATTGGGCTTATTGCTTTTTAATAGTTCTGCCTCACATGCGGGACTGTTAGATTTTATACAACTTGATAAAGCAAAAAAAGCATATGAGCAAAAAAATTATGCAAAATCTGCCAAGATATATGATGAATATGCTAAAAATACCAATCATAATGAGAGCTTTTATAATGTAGGTAATGCTTTATATAAAGAAGGAAAATATAAAGAAGCTATAAAGAACTATGAAAAAGCAACATTTAATGATAAGGTTTCACGCGCAAGGAATTTTGCGAATATGGGAAATGCTTATGCTAAGATAGGTGATGAAGCAAGTTTAAAAAAGGCGATTGAAGCGTATAAAACATCTTTGAAACTTCATGAAGACAAAGATACAAGAGAAAACCTTGAAGCTGTAAAAAAAGCGTTAAAGAAAAAACAGCAACAAAAGAAACAGCAGCAGAAAAACAAAAACCAGAAAAACAAAAATCAGAAAAAACAGCAGCAGAAGAATCAAAAAAACCAGCAGAACCAGAAAAGTCAAGATAACAAAAAGAACGAGAAAAAGCAGGATAATAAAGAGCAAAAGAACAAACAGCATCAAGACAATAAAAAAGACCAAAAGAGTGAGCAGAGAAAATCTCAAAAGCCGAGCGAAGACGAGAAAAAGCAGCAAAAAAAGAATGCTGAAAAACAAAAAAATGCAAAGCAAACAGAGAAGAAAGAAAAAGAACGCAAACAAAAATCCCAGCAAAAAAGTGCTGAGAAAAAACAGAAAAAAGACAAAAAGAAGCCTGCTTCCGTATCGGCTGCACAGGCAGAAAAAATGAAAAACAGGATGAGTGATGCCGAAGAGGCAAAATGGCTCAAAAGCCTCAATAATGAACAAAGTACGTATTTATACAGATTAAACCAAAGTAACAAGAAGAAGGAAAACAGCAATGAAAAACCTTGGTAAAATAATAATAATTTTTAGTCTGCTTGTAACGGCAGTATATGCGAAGGTTGTGGCGAAGGTATATCCTAAAAGTGTTGTCAGTGGAGAAGTCGCAACCTATACCCTGACAATCACAGGGGGTGAAGTCAACAAACCGCTTATCAGCACCATATGTGGCAGCAATGTTTTGGGGACAAGTTCTCAGACAAGTATTGAGATGATAAACAATGATTATAAAAAAAGCTATGTACTGAGTTACCAGTTTATGCCGCAAAAAAGCTGTGTGATAGAGCCAGTAAATGTTGAAGTGGATGGAAAAACAGAGCGTTCCAACAGTGTAAAAGTGACGGTAAAGCCGGCAGTACAGGATAAAAATGCCGATTTTGTACTGAATTTGATTCCCTCAAAAACAGAATTGTTTGTGGGGGAACCGTTTACACTTAACCTGGTGCTGAAACAGAAAAAAGATGCCGAAGCCGTTGACAGTAAATTTATAGCGCCGGATTTCAAAGGCTTCTGGATCAAAGGCGAATCACAGGCAACAAGAACTGAAAAAGACGGATTTATCATCACAAAAGCAAGCTACAGACTGGCTCCGCAAAGAGAAGGAAACCTGACCATAAAACCGGCACAGCTCAAAATTGCGACAAGAATCTCTTCACGGGATGTCTGGGGAGGGTTTATGCCTCAGATAAAATGGAAAAGCTATTTTTCAAATCCAGTGGAGTTACATGTAAAGCCTTTGCCTAATAATGCAAAAATAGTCGGAAACTTTACAATTGAAGCGACTGCAGACAAATTACAGATTAATCCTAATGAAGCAGTAAATGTCACTGTCAAAGTTAGAGGTGAAGGGAATTTGGAAGATATTAAGAGTTTTAAACCCTATATACCGGGTGTAAATGTTTTTGATGAGAAAATAAATATCAAAGGCAATACTCTGACACAAAAGTTAGCCTTTGTTTCAGATAAAGATTTTACCATTCCTCCTTTTTCACTGGCATTTTACAATTTGAAAACAAAACGGGTAGAAAAAATCTCTACACAACCGATTCATATCAAAGTAAACGGTGCGGTAAAAAAAACAGCATTGAAAATAAAAAGAGAAGCGTCTGCACAAACCACTGAACAGCCTTTACATGTAAAGAACAGACCAAAAGTTTATGACAAACTTTCCATTGGTATAGCTTTTGTTGCGGGAGTAATCATAGGAATATTGATTATGATGTTTGCAAAACCGGTAAAATTTTTGAAAAAAGAGAGAATATTGAATCTCAATGATGAGAAGCTGTTACTTATAAAACTGCTGCCGTACAAAGACAAAGATGAGGAAGTGAGAAAAGTTGTAGATATTTTGGAAGCTAATCTTTACTCTTCAAAAAAAGAGAAGATAGATAAAAAGCTTGTCAAAGAGCTGCTGAAAAAATATGATATATCCTAGTCCAGGATATCATGCAGTTTGTTGGCATTGGCCATCTCCTGATGGACTTTGTCCCACTCTTCGTTTTGAATGTTTTGTTTGAGGTTTGTAAGCTCTGTTTCAAAGAGTTCTATGGCTTCAAGCAGATTCTCTTTGTTCTGTCTGAAAATATCTTCCCACATATAGGGAGAACTCTTTGCCAGACGACTCATGGAGCGAAACCCACCTGCAGCCAAGGCCAGGATGGTATGCTTGTTTTCCTGCTTTAACACAGTGTTGGCAATAGAATAGGAGATGGCATGGGGCATATGTGAAATGAAAGCGGCATGACGGTCATGCTCATGAGACTTCATAAAATGTTTTTTCATATGCAGCGATTTAAATATTTTTTTGGCAACCTTTGTCTGCAGTTCTCCACTCTCTTCTAGATCGCATAAAACAACAACCTTGTCGTAGTAAAGATTTTCAACTGCGGCATGCGGACCGAAGTTTTCTGTTCCGGTCATTGGATGTGCCGCAACAAAGTTTTTGCGTATCTGTGGCGGGACAGAGGCAACAATTTTTTCTTTTGTACTGCCTAAATCAATTATAGTTGTATCCGGACCGACATCCGTCAGTTCTTTTAAGATTTTGATCACACCGTTGACAGGAATGGCAAGAAAAATAACATCACACTTTTTGACCTCTTCAAAAGAGACTATTTTATCTACGAGTCCAAGGCAAAGTGCGTCCTGTGTATGCTTTTGATTATGGTCATAACCTACAATAGAGTCAACATAATTTTGTTTTTTTAATGAAAGGGCAAGGGAACCTCCCATCAAACCTAATCCAATAATTGCTATATTCATGTTTATTCTTTCTGTTAATTTGTAAAATTATACTGAATTTACTTAATATTAACCACATAATGGGTAAAATCTTTACTAATTTTTTAAATGGAATATGAATGAAAATACTTTTGTCTTTTTTACTGGTTGTGTTGACAACCAATATATATGCGCGTGTAGTGAAAACTATTGACTATAATGGATTAATCCACCTTTCCAAGCCGGTTGCCTTGAGAATTTTAGGATTTGGCGAAGGTGATGACATAGACAAAGAGATGGTTGACAAAGCGATTAAAAAATATTTTGACCAAGGCTATTTTAATGATATCTGGACAGAATTTGACGAGAAGGGAAAACTGACTTTTTATTTTAAAGAAAAAGCAATTATATCCAAGGTGGAACTGAAGGGCTGGAAAGAAGATGATGATGAGGTCAAAGAGTCTGTCATTCAAATCAAAAAAGGGTCGTTATATGATGAAAAGAAAATTGAAGCTGCCAAAAAAAGAATCATTGACGCAATTTCGCAAGAAGGCAAAATTGACAGTGTTGTAGAAGTTGAAACGACCTATTTGGAAAACGGAAGTGTAAAAATTACTTTTGTTGTGAATGAAGGCGAAGAAATCATTATAAAAAAATTACAATACAGTGGTGTTTACGGTTTGGATCCGGATGATTTTGATGATGTTATAGCCAACAAAGAGCAAGAATTTATGGGTTGGTTCTGGGGACAGAATGACGGTAAAATGAGTCTGAGAGATTTGGAATATGACAACCTGAGAATACGTGACTATTATATGCAGTACGGATATCTGGATGCCAAAGTTGATGAACCTTTTGTCCGGGTTGATTTTGATAACTACAGCGCTGATATGAGTTATCTGATTTCAGAAGGCAAACCGTATAAAATAAGTAAAATTTCTGTCAATCAACTTGTCCATGTTGCAGATGATGCAAAATTGCGAGATGCCATCTCTCTGAAAAAAGATGAAACTTTCAATATCAAAACTTTTAGAGAAGATTCAAAGAAAATTAAAACACTTGTTGCAGATTTGGGCTATGCCTTTGTTCAGGTAGTGCCTGACTTGAAAAAAGACAAAGAAAACCATACAGTTGAAGTGGTGTTTAAAGTTCTGCCCGGCGAAAAAGTAAGAATCAGAAATGTATTGATTTCTGGCAATAACAGAACACTTGACAGGGTGATTCGCCGAGAGTTGTATTTGGGCCCGAATGATATATATTCATTGACAGATCTGACTGATTCCCGTGCAGCACTTGGAAGGCTTGGTTTTTTTGATGGTAATACAATTGAGGAAAAAAGAATTGACAACAAGACTATGGATTTGATTGTAAAAGTCAAAGAAGCACCAACCGGAAATATTCAGCTGGGTGGTGGATATGGAAGTTTTGGCGGACTTTTGCTCAGTATAGGCATCAATGACAGAAATGTTTGGGGTTCGGGAATTAATGTCGGAGTAAAGGCTGAAAAGTCTCAGACAACACAGAACTACTCTTTTAATATTTCGAATCCTCGTCTCAATGACAGTGATTTCAGTGGAAATTTTTCTATTTATCAGTCAGCTTTTGATTATATTGATTATTCTGTTGTAAGCAATGGTGTGAGTATGGGAATAGGACACAGGTTTACACGTTATATCAGCGGTTATCTGGGATATGCTTATTCAAGTAACAGTTATACTTTTGGAGATGACTTCAATGCTTCTGTATATGGCGGGATAAATCCGTTTGAAGCTTTTACAAAAAGCAGTGTCTCTGTGAGTATAAAATGGGATAATACTGATGATTTTTATCTTCCTCGTAAAGGATTTGAATTGTCCCAGAGTCTTGAAAAATCAGGGCTTGGCGGTACGGCCAACTTTATAAAGGCAAGAACAAATTTTGCCAAATACTATGGACTTCAGGATCTGCTTGGATTTGATGCTATTTTTAGATACAAAGCCAGATATTATGCAATTATAGACAACGGATACATTCCTCTTGCCGAAAAATTTTATATGGGCGGGATTGGAAGTGTGCGAGGCTACCAGGCATATACACTTTCTCCAACCGTAGCAGATGCTACCGGAATTGACGGAATAAGAAGAGTGGGCGGAACACAAACTTTTTCAAACAATATAGAGTTGAGTATGCCTTTGATACCCAAGGCAAAAATGCGTATAGTGGCTTTTGCAGACTGGGGAATGATTTCGGATAATGTAACAAATAATTTACTAACCAACAATATTTCAAGAGCCGGCTACGGACTCGGATTGGAATGGTTCTCTCCTGTCGGTCCGATTCAGCTAATGTTTGCCCGTCCGATAAACCCTCAGGATGGTGACCAGACTGCAAACTTTGAGTTTACAATGGGGCAGAGATTTTAGAATAAGACTTTAAATTTTTGATGTTCGCATTCGAGTTTTGCCACTGCCTCTTTTGAAAGATAAAGCTTTTTGGAAGAGTTTACATGTAAAGTGTTTTTCTCAAACTGCAGTTCAAAATCCAGGTTTCTTGGCCTGTGGCTTAAGAGGGCTATGCTTAAAGAGAGCAGAAAACTGAGTGTTTTCGTAACCTGTTCTTTGGGAAGCAGTTTTTTGTAGAGTTGTAAATGGGTACTCGATGGCAGTTTGTTCTTAGCGTACTTGGTCAATGTGGCAATGAGCATGATATCGTGATGTCTGAAACCAAACTCCAGGGCACTTTTTATCAAATAATAGGTATGCTTGTTTTGGGAATAAAAATGGACACTGCTTCCTGCGGGATATAATTTTGCGGCTAAGGCAAGATTGTATCTGTATTTGTAATCTATACCGAAATATTCATGGGTTAAATCAAAGAGTTTTTTAGCCAATAAGCTTAAATTATTTGAAAACTGCCTGTCTTTTATATGCGAGTCTATAATGTAGCGCACGGAGGTATTGTAATTGTGCGGAAATTTATGTTTGGAATTCCTTAGCAAATCACTTAGATACACACCCTCTCGTACACCTACACCGCTTGTAATCACTTTTGAGATATTTATCTTTTTGATAAGTCTTTGTAGAATAAGCGTACCGGGTTTAATGACATCAAATCTGTTGCTGTTGATAAAAAGGCTTTTAAGTTCTTTGTTGCTTTTTGCATTGAGCAGTTCTTCTATAAACTCCTGCAAAACAGTGACCTTAAATTCATAAGCGTGAAGTTTATTCAGCGGATATGTTTCTCTCTTCATGACAGAGCTCGATATTGCCCGAAATGTTCCGCCGATTCCGATGAGTGTTTCAACTTTCATCGCAGGAAGCATTTGTAGTTGTTCGTCAATATACCTGATGGCACCTTCTATGTCATCAGCATCAAAATAAAGCTCTTTAAGACGCACTGTTCCAAGTTTTAGAGACAGAGGATGCGAAACATTGTTTTTGTCTATATAGGCAAGCTCAGTAGAACCTCCTCCTATATCTATGCTGAGTGCATTCTCCTGCATTGGCAAAAGATTGGCACAGGCAATGCCTCCGAAGTACGCTTCTTTTTCACCACTGATAATTTTTATATTGAGTTTGAGTTCTTTTTTTACTTTTTGTAAAAAATCTTTTTTATTGGGGGCATCTCTGAGTGCCGAAGTCGCAACACAAAAGAGTTTGTTTGCTTTGAAAGAGTTACTGATCTGTATAAAGTCACTCAGTGCATCAAAGGCTCTTTGCATAGGGATCTTTTGCAGAGCTCCGCCGTGTTTGTAGGCATCTTCAGAAATTCTGACTTTTGACTTCTCTTCATGAAGCAAATGAAAAGCAAAACGTGATACTTTCTCATATATCACCATTCTCACTGAATTGGAGCCTATATCTATGATCGCAACACGCTTTGCCAAAGAACTACTCTTCTATTTCTAAATTTTTATATTTAAACTGCAGTTCTGCCACAGTTTCAACATTGTCTTTATCCGGCACTATGCAGTCAACAGGACAAACAGATATACAGGCAGGTTCATCATATATGCCGACACACTCAGTACATCTGTCAGGGTCAATATAGTAAATCGGGTCACCTTCTTCTATTGCCAGGGTAGGACATTCTTCTCTACATGCATCACATGCTATACATTCATCATTTATTATTAAAGCCATATTCAAAAACCTTATATTTTATATTTATTTTTTAATCTGACGATTTATAGCAAATTAAAGCTTTATTATTTTTGAAAGATTACCTCTTCTTTGGAATTATACAGGATAATTTAGAATTGAGTTGCAAAGATGCAACTGTTCCGTCAATTCCGTCTTTTCTGTTGCTTATGCTTATTTTCGCACCTAAGGCATCTGCGGCGCTTTTTGCCAAGAAAAGACCAAGCCCGACGCCGGATTTGTTTCCTTGACGCTTAAACGGTGCAAATAAATCTATGCTGTCATCAATTCCACACCCTTCGTCTACCACCTCTATCAGTAATCCGACATCATCCTGTGAGCTTCTGAGTATGATAGATTTGTCCTTGGGAGTAAATTTAATGGCATTTTGCAAAAAGTTTTGCAGAATCTGGTTTAAAAGACTTATCTGCAGGGTTGCCATAAATCCGTCGGGTTTAAAATCCATATGCAGCTGTTTGCCCTCGTTTTCGGCAAGAAGTTTGAAGTCATTCGCTTTTTGTTTTAAAAATGCTATGACATCCACCTCTACAGGTCTGTCAAGCTGTGCACCTTCCTGACGGCCTATGTTGAGTATGTTTGTTATAATTATATTCATTTCATCTACAGTTTTATTTGTTGTTTTTATAGCTTCTATATACTCCTCGGGTGAGCGTTTTTTTATGAGAGTTACCTGGTTTTTTAATTTTATAACCGCCAGGGGAGTTTTTAATTCATGTGCGGTTCCTATAAAAAGCTCTTTTTGATATTTGACAAAATTTTCAATTCTTAAAATCAGATGGTTGAGCGTTGCTCCCAAAGGTTCAAACTCTTTAGGAAGTTTTTTCATATCTATCTCTGTGATGAGATGCTCATTCATATTTGCCAGTTTGTTTGAAAATGTCTGAATAGGAGCAATAAGCATTTTAGACAAGGTAATAGCATAGATAATAACAAGCAGGATACTTGCTATATTGATAACAAAGATATATCT
This sequence comes from Sulfurimonas sp. SWIR-19, assembly GCF_020410885.1. Lineage (GTDB taxonomy): Bacteria > Campylobacterota > Campylobacteria > Campylobacterales > Sulfurimonadaceae > Sulfurimonas > Sulfurimonas sediminis. Next base: position 692,668 of record NZ_CP084578.1, read on the forward strand.
TTGAATTTTTTTCAGAAGATGTTTTGTCTGTGTGATATCTTTTGTGATTTTCAGATAGCTTTTATCATCAAGGTTAAACGGATAGATGAGCGTTAAAAAAGTATGATTGTTCTGAGAAGTTTCATAGACATCCATACCGGTATGAGAATTTTTTAAATTAATGATACCGACATTTAAAGAGAAAAAGTTCTCTCCCATTGATTCATCTGTCTGAAAAACTGATTTGTATGCAGAAATATTTTTGGCATATTGTACCAATTCCTCTTTTTTTTCATCATATATTGATTTTTCTATATAAAAATAGAGCAGAGATGAAAAGATAATAATGAGGGTCAGTGATGAAAATATAAGTTTGATTAAAAAGTTTGTCCGAATGCTTCGTGAAGAGAACATGATACAACCCCATAAATATTTTTATGAAATTATATCATTATTTAAAATTTTATTAGATTTCTTTTGGAAAGCAGAAGCGGTAGCCTCGACGACGTACAGTTTCTATAGTAGTGATTGATAATGGTTTGTCCATTTTTTGTCGAATCTGATTGATTGCTACTTCAATGACATTTGGTGTAACGAGTTCAGGCTCTTCCCAGATAGCGTCAAGAAGCTGTTCTTTGGAAACAATTTGATCGCGATGACGTGCAAGGTGAGTCAGTACTTCAAAAGGTTTTCCTTTGAGTTCTATTTCAGTCTCTTTATAAGTGATTTTTTCTTCTTCAGGATTAATTGTCAAGTCTTCAATCTCTATAATATTGCTTCCGCCAAAACGTAAACGCGCTTCAATACGAGCGATCAATACATCAAAATCAAAAGGTTTTCTTATATAGTCATCAGCACCGGCGCGCAGTGCTTCGATTTCACTTTCATTATCATCTCTGGCTGAAATAACAACAACAACTGTCTTAGGAGTTTTTGTTTTGATATCACCTATGATATCTACTGAATTTCCGTCCGGAAGCATCCAGTCCATCAGAACCAAATCATAGTTACGGATGTCTAAATAGTATTCACCATCTTTTAATGTCTCTACTACATCACTTTGGTAACCAAATTCTTTGAGTCCTTCTGCTAACATTTTGTTTAATGTTACTTCGTCTTCTATAATTAATATACGCATTAATTCTTTCCTGTGCTTAAATATTTGGTGGAATAATAGCATAAATTTAGGTTACTTTAAAGTTTTTTTCAATTTTTTTTAAAAAAAAATGAAGTTAGGATTAAGATTGGAAGTTTGTAATATTGCTTACACTGACCTTGCAGTCGGGTAAAATGGAGGGTTTTGTTATTTTCAGATAAAGAGTATTTATTTTTGAAAATTTATTTTTAAGGTCTCTGCTCAAATCATGAAGCGCATCTTCAATAAGTAAAAATTTTTTGTTTTGCATATCTGTTTTTATGAATTCTGCCACCTCCGCATAGTTTATAAAAACATTATCCTCAAAATCATACTCTATTGTAACATCAATAATGACTTTTTGCTCATTTTGTCTTTCATGCTCCAAAATACCGATGATACATGTAAAGTGTAACGCTTCTATATGAATTTTCAATTTATATGACTCTTTTTTCTTCGCCCTTGATGACACGAATGATATTAGGGATATGTTTGTAAAACAGGATAAATACAATAAATACAACCGGTGCATGCGGCATATTCGGATGAATGATAAAACTTGCAACAAGCAAAGACAAAACACCCGTGAGGGAAGAGACAGAAGAGATACGGACTGTTTTAGCCATAACAAGCCACACAACAAGAGCAATGGTTGTCTCCAGCGGTAAAAGAAACATCATAACACCCATGCCTGTTGCAATACCTTTGCCTCCTTCAAATCCAAGATAGGGAGAAAAGCAATGACCCAAAACTGCCAAAACAGCAATAGCCCATAAAACGGATTCGTCAAGCCCCATGAAGTAGGCAACAGCCAAAACGCTGACACCTTTGAGTGCATCCAATACAAGAGTTGCAATACCGAGTTTTTTTGCCAGATCCGGATTTTTTTCCTTGACAACGCGTAAAACATTTGTAGCACCGATACTGCCGCTTCCTGCTGACTTGACATCAACACCTGCAAATTTCTTTGCAAGCAAAAGACCAAAAGGAATACCTCCAATGAGATATGCAGCAATATAAAACTGTACATTGATATTAAATAAAAAATCCATAAATTACCTTAAATTATTTGAGTGACAGCATTCTACAGTTTTTATGCTAAATATATTTTGATATAATTGCATAATAATAAAATTATAGTAAACAGGATGATTTTTTGCAGTTAACAAATGATGAATTAAAAAAGCGAATTTCCGAGCTCAAAGAAAAACTGAGTGTCACAGTTGTTGCACACTTTTATCAGCGTGATGAAGTGTTTGAACTTGCTGATATTACAGGCGATTCATTAGAATTGGCTATGAGAACAATGGCAGATGATGCAGAATTTGTACTCTTTTGCGGTGTCGGATTTATGGGACAGAGCGTGAAAGTTCTTTCACCGGACAAGCGTGTCGTTATGCCAAAAATTGCCTGCTGTGCAATGGCCCGCATGATTGATTCTCTTTATTATGATGATTCTGTGAAATTTTTAGAAGACAACGGCATTGCCAAAGAAAATATTTTGCCAATCACCTACATAAATTCCAATGCTGAGGTAAAAGCAAAAGTCGGAGAGATGGGCGGAATGGTCTGTACAAGTTCGAATGCCAAAAAAATCATTACAACAGCATTGGAGGAGGGAAAGAAAATTCTTTTTGTCCCCGATCGATGTCTTGGACAAAATATTGCCAACCAGATGGGACTCAAATCTATGGTGATTGGACAAGCTGGTGATCCAAAAGAGGCAGACATTATCTGTTATGACGGTTTTTGCTCGGTGCATCAGCTTTTTACACTCGATGATATAGCTTTTTACCGTAAAAAATTTCCGGGTATAAAAATTGCAACACATCCCGAATGTGACCCGGCTGTTTGTGATGCCAGTGATTTTGTAGGTTCAACCTCACAGCTTATCAAATACATAACAGAGCTCCCGGAAGATCAAAAAGTAGCTGTGGGAACAGAGTTTAATATGGTAAACCGACTGCGACCAAAAAATACCTATGTTTTAAGCTCCACAAAACCGGAATGTCCGACAATGAATGAAACAACGCTTGAAGATGTCTATCTGACACTCAAAGCGATAGATGAGGGCGAGCCGATAAACGAGATAGAAGTTGATCCAAAAACGCAAAAGTGGGCAAAAATCGCATTAGAGCGAATGTTGGCATTATGATAGAACAGTTTGTAAAAGAAGCCTTGGCTGAAGATGTGGGGCGTGGTGATTTATATGCACTTGTAGAGCCTGCGGTACCTGCAAGTGCTAAAATCATAGCAAAAAGTGATGGTGTTGTTGCGGGGCAAAAATATATAGACATTTTGGCAAAGCTTGAAAATTTTTCTGTTCAATGGTTGAAATCTGACAAGCAGGCATTTCACAGTGGAGAAACGATTGCGGTTTTAGAAGCAGATTCTCATACACTGCTTCGCTGTGAAAGAACAGTTTTAGATATGCTTTTACACGCAAGCTCCATTGCTACACTGACAAGAAGATATGTTGCAATAATAGAGCCGTACAGGGTAAAACTGTTGGACACAAGAAAAACAAGACCATTGTTACGAATATTTGAAAAGTATGCAACACGCTGTGGCGGTGCTGTAAATCACAGAATGGGACTTGATGACTCTCTGATGATAAAAGACACCCATCTCAAAACAATTCAAAACCTGCAAAGATATATAGCAAATGCAAGAAAGGTTATTCCATTTACTGCAAAAATTGAAGTAGAGGCCGATACACTGTTTATAGCACAAGAGGCTATGCAGGCGCAGGCAGATATCGTTATGTGTGATAATATGACACCGGCCCAGGTGGAAGAGGTTGTGGCTTTTAGAAACGAAAACTATCCGCATATCCTTTTAGAAGCGAGTGGAAACATCTCTTTGGAGACCATTGAGTCTTATGCAAAAACAGGAGTAGATGCCATCAGTTCAGGTTCATTGGTGCATCAGGCCAACTGGATTGATTTGTCAATGAAAATGGATTAGAGGTCATAATTTATGGCTGATGATCAAGAGAAGACCGAGGAACCCACCCCCAAGAAAATAGAAGATGCCCGAAAAGAGGGGAATGTTCCAAAGTCCCAGGACACTTCGGGAGTTATAACACTTTTTGTCGCCATACTTGGTATTTTAATGCTTTTTCCTTATATGGCAACACATATGATTCGTCTTTTTCAATACTATTTTTCCCTTATAGGCATGCCTGTAGACAAATTGTTTGCAATAGATATTGCCATTGTTACTATAAGGGAGTTTTTGCTTATGGTCATTCCTCTGGCTGCTGCTGTGGCGATTGCCGGTGTAGTGGCTGCACTTGCACAGTTTGGATTTTTATTTACGACAAAGGCTATTATGCCGGACTTTAAAAAGATTGACCCAATTAAAGGAACAAAGAATCTTTTTTCCTTAAAAAAGCTTATTGAAGGTGTGAAAGTAACACTGAAATCTTTTACAACCCTGGGTGTCGGTTTTTTGTTTTTCTTCTATTTTATTGAAGAGTTGCCGACAGTTGCACTCTTTGGACTGCATGATCAGCTTGTCTGGCTCAAAGACAAAATGATAATTATTGCTTTTGTGATGCTTTTTATTATCTTTATTTTTGCAATTATAGATATAATTATTGTAAGAAAACAGTATTTTGACGGGTTAAAAATGTCAAAACAGGAGATTAAGGATGAAATGAAAAATATGGAGGGTGACCCACTCATAAAATCAAAAATCCGACAGATTCAGATGGAAGCTTCCCGAAAAAGGATGATGGCAGAAGTTCCAAATGCCGATGTGGTGATAACGAATCCTACGCATTATGCTGTTGCCATAAAATATGATGAGGCAAAGGCACGGGCTCCGATTGTCATTGCAAAAGGAATGGATCATATAGCACAGCAAATCAAGAAAATAGCCAGAGAGAATCATGTGCATATTGTACAAAACCCCTCTTTGGCCAGAAGTCTTTACAAAGAAGTTGATGTAGACAAGCCTATTCCCGAAGCATTGTTTCACGCTGTAGCCGAAGTTTTAGCCTATGTTTACAAGATGAATAAAAAATAGTATATAATTATATTTAAAAAAGTAGACATTTGAGAGCTTTTGATGATATAAAAAGTGCTAAACATATAGTAATTCAAACAGACAACCTTTCATTTGCAAATGCAAATGCCCTGTATTCTTATGTATTGACTCTGCATAAAAAAGTCTCCCTGGTTGCTATCGGACAAATTGATGAGAAGTTTTCTTTTTTACCGTGGTTTACCCGCGTACGTGATACTGTACCAAAGCAGGCAGACTGTATAATAGCAGCAGAACCTGATGCAACAGAACTCTATTTTGCATTAAAACAAGAGGGTGTTCCTATCAATCAAAAAATGGCAACAGCACTGTTTGGGGCTCTTTTGGAATTTACACAGGGGTTTTCAAATGCAAAATGCACGGGTACGGCTTTTGTTGTGGCTGCTGAGCTTATTGAACTTAAAGCTGAGCACCTTACATGTAAAGAGTTTTTACAAAGAAGAGAGCCCCTGTCATTGTTTCGTTTGAAATCCATACTGTATAAAAAGATGTTGCAGAGTGACAATGCGCAGGTTATGAATATGTATGTCTCAGATGAAGATTTAAAATCAAGCGGTGCAAGGTTGAAAGATGCAGAAGAAATAATGAAAGAAGTGTTGAAAACGGTACATGTAAAAGAAGTCAGGCTTTATAAAAGTGACGAAAATAACAAAATATTAAAATCAATTAAGGAAACATAATTTGAGAAACAAAAAAAACAGATCTTCGGTTGGCGGATTTTTTATAACGGCCCTTCTTATAGGGGCAGGAGCATATGTCTATTTTTCTGCAATGTTTGAAAGAAATGCTCCTGTAATCACACTGCAGACAAATGGTTACTGGAATCTCAAGAAGCCATTGCCATTAAAGATAGAAGATGAGAGCGGTATCAAATCATATAAAGTGATTTTGCGAACCAAAAATGGTGAGAGTGAGTTGTTATACAATCAACTGCTGTATCCAGAAAAAGCAGTGAGTCTGAAATTAGAACCGCCAAGAGGTGCTTCAGCAATCAAAGACAAAAATATTGAAATTGTTGTACAGGCACAGGATGCGAGTAAATGGAATTTTTTAAATGGCAATACGGCGGTAAAATCTTTTAAACTGAGAATTGACAAAAAAAGACCGCAGGTAAACATTGTGAACAATTCCTATAAAATATCCCGAGGAGGTGCGGCCCTTGTAATTTTTAAAGCGGAAGATGAAAACTTAAAAGAGTTGTACATAAAATCAAATCACAATAAACATTTTAAGGTAGAACCTTTTTATAAAGAGGGATACTATATAGCTTTGCTTGCCTGGCCCGTACAGGATGAAGGTTTTAAAGCAACAGTTGTAGCAAAAGACTCGGCGGGAAATGTAAGAAAAACCTATGTTCCACTTTATTTGAAAAACAAAACATACAGGCTTTCAAAAATTACAATTTCGGATAAATTTTTAAACGGAAAAATTGCCGAACTGGCTGAAGAGTTTGATGAGACTCAGGGAGTAGAAGATCCCCTGGAAAGATTTAAAATCATTAATGAAAATATACGAGAAAAAAACGAGGCGTTGATACATAAACTTACGTCAGACGTTCCGCAGGAAATGATCAGTGATTTTAAAATTAAAAAAATGTATCCTTTGAAAAACGGAAAGGTTGTGGCATACTTTGGAGATCATAGAAAATACTACTACAAAGGTCAGTTTATCAGTGAAGCATACCATTTGGGTTTAGACATGGCCAGTCATGCAATGGCACCTATACGCACACAAAACGGCGGGAATGTAGTCTTTGCAGATTATAACGGACTGTATGGGAATTCACCTATTATTGCACACGGACTGGGGCTTTATACTCTCTACGGACACTGCTCAAGTCTGGAGGTCTCCGCGGGTGATGAGGTGGCACCAAACAGTGTTATCGCAAAAACAGGAAAAACCGGTTATGCGATGGGAGATCATCTGCATTTTGGTGTATTGGTGCAAGGGATTGAAGTCCGACCTCAAGAGTGGATGGACAAAAAGTGGATAAAACTTAATATTAATGATATTATTAAGAGTGCTAAAAAAATCATTGACGGCAAATAAAGGATAACAGATGTATCAGACAACAATCAAAAAAAGTGTGGAGCTTGTCGGGATAGGCTTGCACAAAGGTTCTCCTGTGCGCTTAAGATTAGAACCTTTGGAGTCAAACAGCGGTATTGTGTTCTATAGAAGTGATGTGGATGTGTCTATTCCCTTGGTTCCTGAGAATGTTGTTGATACGAAAATGGCGACAGTTATAGGCAAAGACAATTATGTGATTTCTACCATAGAACATCTTTTGTCCGCGGTGTATGCATACGGCATTGACAATCTTCGTGTTGTTGTTGATGCGGATGAAGTACCCGTGATGGACGGGAGCAGTGCAAGTTTTTGTATGCTTTTGGATGAAGCGGGCATACAGGAGCTGGATATTCCAAAAAAAGTAATGATGATTAAAAAAGAGGTAGAGATAAAAGAAGGGGAAAAATATGTAAAACTTTCTCCTTCGCCTGATTTGAACTATGATTTTACCATTAAATTTCCTCATCCTGTTATTCAGACACAGGCGTATGTGTTGAAATTTACCAAAGAAAGCTATAAAAATGAGATTGCCCGTGCAAGAACATTCGGCTTTTTACATGAAGTACAGTATTTGCGTTCAAAAGGACTTGCTTTGGGCGGCTCACTGGAAAATGCAGTGGTTTTGGATGATAAAAAGATACTCAACCCTGAAGGTTTACGATTCAGTGATGAGTTTGTACGGCATAAAATTTTAGATGCAATTGGAGATATGAGTCTGATCGGAATGAATTTTATAGGAAATTACGAAGCATTGGCAGGAAGTCATGACCTCAATCATAAATTGACACTGGCTCTGCTTAAAGATGCCGACAACTATGAAGTGATCGAACTTGTCGGTGAAAAAACCAGAGAATTAGAAAAAGCCTATGCCTAAGGTTGATGTTTTATGTATAGCATTGGGTTCACCGATTCTCATTGGCATATATGCGGAGAATAGGCTTGTAGAAACGATACAGAGCCATGAAAAAAGTTCTGATGCCCTGCCTTTAATCTATAAAGAGATATTTGACAAATACAGTGTGAAAAAACTTTTGTATGCCAATGGACCGGGAAGTTTTATGTCCATCAAAGTAGCCTATATATTTTTAAAATCACTGAGTATATTAAAAAAAATACCGCTTTTTGCGACAGATGCTTTTTATTTTAATAAAAATCAGCCTATCAAAGCGATTGGAAAGCTATATTTTGTTAAAATAGACCAAGAGATAAAAACTCAAAAAATAGAAACAGCACCACAGGCAGATTTTATATTGCCGGATGTGTTGGATTATAAAGAGTTTAGCACAAATACAACGCCCCTTTATATGATAGGTGCAGTTGGATAGGATAATCAGTGACAATAAGTGTACCGGCAACATCTGCAAACCTCGGACCAGGTTTTGATACTCTGGGTTTGGCAGTAGATTTGAGAAACAGAGTTGAGTTTCATCCCTCGAAATTTTTTAGTGTAAGCATAAAAGGTGAGGGTGAAAACAACCCGAGACTCAAAGGAAACAATCTTTTTATCAGCATTTTTAATGATCATTATTCAAGATTGACAAAAAACAAACAAAATTTCAAATTTACATTTTATAATCAAATTCCAATGTCCCGCGGACTTGGAAGTTCTTCTGCTGTCATAGTATCAGCGATTGCTTCTGCGCATGAAGCGGCCGGTATAAGGGTTTCAAAACGCCGTATACTAAATCACGCGCTTGTGTATGAGTCACATCCTGACAATATTACACCTGCTGTGATGGGTGGATTTAATGTTGCAACAGTTGAAAAAAACAAGGTTTTTTCTCAAAAAAAACATCTGCCGGATTATCTCAAAGCTGTAGTCGTCATTCCGAACAAGCAGATGAATACTTCAAAATCCAGGACCGTGCTTCCTAAATCCTATTCGAAAGAGAATGCGGTTTACAACCTTTCTCATGCAGCCTTGACTGTAGCCGCATTTTTTAATGAAGACTGGGAAATGTTGAAACTTGCGGCACAGGACAGATTTCATCAAAAAGCAAGGATGAAAACTCTGCCGGAACTTTTTTCGGTACAAAAGGTAGCCTATGAAAGCGGAGCATTGATGAGTACCCTTTCAGGGAGCGGTTCTACATTTTTTTCACTTGTTTATGATGAAGATTCTGCGATGATTGCCAACAGAATGAAGCAGAAATTTCCTGACTTTAATGTAAAAGTTTTGAATTTTGATAATGATGGACTTATAATAGAGCGATAACTCTATTAAATAAAGTAAGATTTAGATATAATGGCAAAAAAATTTCATCAACCAACGAGAATGTGCGTTTCTTGCAGAATAAGAGAACCGCAATGTAATCTATTGAGACTGCAATGTTTTAATGGTGAATTGACAGCATTTGACGGGACGAAAAGAAGTTTTTATTTATGTCAAAGTTGTCTAAAAGAAGAGAAAAAACTTCTTCGAGCTTTAATGCGTCAATGCAAAAGCCCAGATAAAGATAAACTTATGAATAAATTAAAGGAGATCATCACTGATGATAGAAAAAGTTAGAGTACACGAAATTGCAAAAGAGCTAGGAATAGCTTCTAAAGATGTTTTAGAAAAAGCAAAAAAAATGGGTCTTGAAGTAAAATCTGCACAAAGTGTAGTAACAATGGAACAAGCAGAAAGTTTAGCAAACTACATAATGAATGGTGATGATACTGCTGAAGCGCAAAAACCAAAAGTTGTAAAAAAGACATCTAAAAAAGTTAATGATGATACTCCTGAAGAAACAAAAAAAGATGAACAAGAGACACCTGTAGTGCAAGAAGAAGCTGCAACTGAACAAAAGAGTGCAACTGAAACCCCAACCGAAGTCAAAAAAGAAGCTGAAGTCCAAAAAGAAGCTGAAATTGAAAAAGAGCCAAAAGTTGAAAGTGTAGCCGAAAAAGAGAAAAGTGTTGAAGAAAAAACACTCAAGAAAGAAGAAGCGCCGAAAAAAGAGGTGAAGAAAACGACATTAAAAGTTGTGTCGCCTTCACTCAGACCTGCTATTAAAAAATCAGGTTTAAAGATTGTTAAAAAGAAAAAACCAAAAGTTGAAGAAACATACAGTATGCCACAAAAACAGGCATCTGTTTCATCTTATGGAAAAATGAGTGCAGAAGCACTTGAAGAACTGGCCCGTAAAAAGAAATCTACTACAAAACAGGCACCGACATCAAAAAAAGACCAAGGAAAAAAACTTGATATTTTTGGTGGTTCTTTGGCTGAAGTATCTATGGATATGGATGATCAGGTAACACTGCTTGATTTAAATGCAACAGAACGTGCTCCAATAGCTCCGGAAGAGCCTAGAAAACCAAGAGCGCCGAAGCCGGCCGGTAGAAATGCAAACAAAAAACAGGCACCGCGCGGAAGAAAAGTTTCTCGTGACAAAAGAAAAAAATACGCAAAAGCATCTCACGAAGAGGAAATTGTCACACATGTGGAAATCCCTGAAGATATTCGCGTCTATGAGTTTGCCGAAAAACTAAAACGTCCGATGTCAGACATCATAAAAGTTCTTTTTGATCTGGGTATGATGATGACGAAAAATGACTTTTTGGGTGCAGATGAGATTGAAATTTTATCGGAAGAATTCGGTGTAGAAGTAACTATTGTCGATCCAAAAGATGAATTTAACTATGTTCAGGAAACTGAAGAAGAAGATCCGAATGCTGTTGAGAGACCACCTATTATAACAATTATGGGACATGTTGATCATGGTAAAACTTCATTGCTTGACTCTATACGAAAAGCAAAAGTCACACAAGGTGAAGCCGGTGGTATCACACAGCATATAGGTGCCTACACGGTTGAGCAAAAAGGCAAAGCGATAACATTCATAGATACACCGGGACACGCTGCTTTTAGTTCTATGCGTCAACGTGGTACGGATATTACAGATATTGTTATTATTGTTGTTGCTGCTGATGACGGTGTGAAACCGCAAACACTTGAAGTCATAAAGATTGCCAAAGATTCAGGTGTACCGATTATTGTGGCTCTTAACAAGATGGATAAAGAGACGGCAAACCCTGATCTTGTCAAAGGGCAAATGGCTGAACACGGTATTTCTCCTGTTGACTGGGGCGGGGATGTAGAATTTGTCCCTGTCTCTGCAAAAACAGGAATGGGGATTGATGATTTACTGGAAAACATTCTTTTAACTGCAGAGGTTTTAGAGCTCAAAGCCAATCCTGATGCTCCTGCAAAAGCGGCAGTCGTTGAATCATCTTTGGAAAAAGGACGTGGTCCAGTTGCAACTGTAATTGTGCAAAACGGAACTTTAAAAGTCGGTAACAATGTAGTCTGTGGCAGCTCGTACGGTCGTGTGAAAGCTCTTGTCAATGAGAACGGCAAACAGATTAAAGAGGTCGGACCATCACATACAGCAGTCGTTGTAGGTCTAAATGAAGTCCCTGCAGCCGGTGAAATTATGATGGCTATGAACAGCGATAAAGAAGCCAAAGAGTATGCACACAAACGTTATGAATATGAGAGAAACAAAGAGCTTTCAAAATCAACGAAATCTACATTGGAAGATATGACTTCTATGATTGCAGAAGGCAAACTCAAATCTCTGAAAGTTGTTCTTAAAACTGATGTTCACGGTTCACTTGAAGCGATTAGAAATTCATTGACAGAACTTAGAAATGACGAAGTGAAAATTGATGTTATTTCAAGCGGTGTCGGCGGTATTACAGAGAGTGATGTCGAACTGGTAAGCAACTCTGAAAACTGTGTATTACTCGGTTTCAATGTTCGTCCGACAGGTTCTGTAAAAGCACTTGCAAAACAGAGAAATGTAGATATCAGAACCTATTCTATTATTTATCAGCTTCTTGATGATATGACTGGAATGTTAACAGGTATGATGGCTCCGAAATTTACGGAAGAAAATACGGGTCAGGCGGAAGTTAAAGATGTCTTTAAATCTCCAAAAGGCATGGTTGCAGGATGTCTTGTTGTTGATGGCAAACTTATCCGTGGCGGACTTGTGCGTGTTATTCGTGAAGGTGTTGTTGCCTATGAGGGTGAACTTGTATCACTGAAACGCTTTAAAGATGATGTGGAAGAAATCGGAAATGGCTATGAATGTGGTGTGATAATCTCCAACTATGATGATGTGAAAGTCGGTGATGTGATTGAGACATTCAAAAAAGTCGAACAAAAAGTATCTCTGTAAAGAAGACAAATGAATGAAGCACAAATAAAGCTGAAAAGAACAGAAGCTCTTTTAGCTGAACTTATTCCCGAAGCACTCAGCCAACTTAATGACAACCGTTTGCATGAACTCAGTGTCATTGAGGTAAAATGTTCCCGTGGAAGAAGTGATGCCAAGGTCTATATCGACCCAGGTAATTTCAGCGAAGAAGAAAAAAGAATCTACCTGAAGCAGTTAAGAAAAGCTCGTCCTTTGGTAGAAGATTTTTGTTTGAAAGATCAAGGATGGTACAGATGTCCAAAACTGACATTTGAGTTTGACGAACAGTTGAAAAAATCCCAAAATATTGAAGATTTGTTTAAAAAAATAGCCAAAGAGCATAAAGGAGAAGCATCATGAGTCTGCAAAGTGATATAGCATCCGTAGTCAAATCAGTTGATTTGGAACTTTATGACACGGTTGTTGTCAATGAAAATGATGAAACAATTTTTCGCATAAGCGTTATTTCTCCCGAAATAGAAAACGGCAAACGCAAAGGGGTCAGCCTGGATGCGTGTGTAGAGTTAACACATCTCATTTCTCCCTTACTGGATGTTACTCCTCCAGTTTCCGGCGAATACAGACTGGAAGTCGGCAGTCCCGGCATCGAGAGAAAGCTGACAACGTTAGAACATTTCAAGAAATCTCTTGGTGAAAATGTCTCCCTGCTTTTAGATGAAAAAGTAAAAATCAAAGGCAGACTCAGCAAAGTTGAGGGAAACAAACTTGTTGTAGAAAAAGAGGGGCAAACAGAAGAGATTGACTTTAATGCAGTAAAAAAAGCAAAAACCTATTTTGAATGGTAATAGATCACAGCTTTTATATGAACCTGGCCGTTGAAGAGGCTTGGAAATATCAAGGATTGACCTACCCAAACCCTGCAGTAGGCTGTACACTCAGAGGCGAACATGGTGAAATTTTAGCCGTTGAAGCACATCACAAAGCCGGAGAGCCGCATGCTGAAGTGAATGCTTTAAAGTCTGCATACTACAAACTGACACAAAACAAAGAAATACTGCAGCTTTTTACTTCCGAACAAATCCATATTTTTTTACTGAAAAACCATAACAATATTTTTAAAAACTGTTCTTTGTATTCTACTCTTGAACCCTGTTCCCATGTAGGCAAAACCCCCTCATGTGCTAATCTGATCGCACAACTTGGCATAAAAAATCTTTATATCGGTGTAGAGGATTCAAATGAAACTGCGGCAAACGGCAATGCACTCTTAGTGCAGAGCGGCTTACATGTACGCTTACATGTAAACAAAGAAAAATGCGAAGATCTGCTCTTTCCTTTTCAAAAATTTCTCAAAGAGAGATTCGTTTTTTTTAAATGGGCACAACGACTGAACGGCACGACGGATGGTGGCATTGTCAGTTCTGAAGCTTCAAGAAAAAATGTTCATGCTATGCGTAATGTATGCGATCTGCTTGTTATCGGCGGCAATACGGTTCGCAGTGACAGACCGACACTTGATGCACGCTTAGTCAACGGAAAAGCTCCCGATATTTTAATTCTTTCCCGTCAAAAAGAGTTTGACAGAAGCATTCCTCTGTTTCAGGTGCCAAATCGAAAAGTAATCATAGCCAGTGATTTTTCTTTACTGAAAAATTATAAAAATATTATGATTGAAGGCAGTGCAAAAATGTATGAGTTAAGTCGTGATATTGTTGATTATTATTTATGTTATCTTGCTCCTGCATTTGGCGGGCAGGAGGGATTTAAAAACATTGAAGATAAATTTAACATTTTAAATGCAGGCAAAGAAGCAGAAGATATAATATTATGGATGAAAAGAAGGATATAGATTTATGAGTATTTTAGAGCAAAAAGATGACGTAAAACAAGAAAAAATTGTCTCTATGTTTGATGATATTGCATCAACATACGATACTGCAAACCGTGTAATGAGTATGGGTGTAGACATTTCATGGCGAAAAAAAGCCTGTGATTTGGCTTTTGATTATTATGGTAAAAAAAATATTGATAAAATTGTAGATGTCGCTTGCGGTACGGGTGATATGATGGGGTACTGGCAAAAACAGTCCCATAAAGCGGATGTGCAAATAGCCGAGTTTGTCGGTGTGGACCCGTCAAACGGTATGGTTGATGTAGCCCGTAGAAAATTTCCCGATTTTTCTTATCATATCGCAAAAGCAACTCAAATTCCTCTTGAAGATGCAAGTGCAGATATGCTGAGTATTACATACGGTATTCGTAATGTTGTTGAGAGACAAGAAGCATTTTATGAATTTAACAGAATGCTTAAAAAAGACGGACTTGTTGTCATTTTGGAGTTTATGAAAGATGAAAACAAAAATATCCTTAAAAAAATCCGTGATATTTACATGCATAAAATTCTCCCTTATGTCGGTGCTGCCATCTCCAAAAATCTTGAGGCATACACTTACCTGCCGGATTCTATAGAAAATTTTGTAACCATCCAGGGCATGCAAAAAGAGCTGGAAAATGCAGGCTTTGAAATGCTCCACACACAAAGTTTTTCAATGGATATTTCAACACTTATAATCGCCCGTAAAAAGTAGAAAAAAGTATGCATACACTTTCAGTCTCCGCTTTGAATGAGCAGATTAAAACTGTTTTAGAAAGTTCATTTGAAAGAGTGTTTGTCGAGGGAGAGCTTTCGCGCATTACTTTTCACAACTCCGGACATATATATTTTACCCTTAAAGACAAAGACTCGGCTGTAAGTTGTGTGATGTTTCGTGGCAATGCTTCAAAGTTGAAATTTCGTCTTGAAGAGGGGATGAAAGTTGTCATAGACGGTGCCGTTACGCTCTATAAACCCCGTGGCAGTTATCAAATAAACTGTTTTTCTATTGAACCTGCAGGACAGGGTGCTTTGGCTTTAGCGTATGAACAACTCAAACAAAAACTCTCTGCGCAGGGCTATTTTGCTCATGAAAGAAAAAAAGAACTGCCAAAATTTCCCTCCCGTATTGCACTGATTACCTCAGGCACCGGTGCGGCACTGCAAGATATGCTGCGCGTTGCCAATTCGCGTTACAGACTTATAGAAATAGATGTGTATGATGTACTCGTGCAAGGTGAAGGGGCAGCGTTTAGTATAGCAAATGCTCTCAAAACTGCCGATACAAAAGGGTATGATATTATAGTCATAGGTCGTGGTGGCGGAAGTATTGAAGATTTGTGGGCATTTAATGAAGAGATTGTTGCCGACGCTCTTTTTCATGCAAAAACACCGATAGTTTCAGCTGTAGGGCATGAAATTGACTGGGTCATCAGTGATTTTGTGGCAGACTTGCGAGCACCGACACCCAGTGCTGCCATGGAGATGATACTGCCTGACACCAATGAACTCTATCAGTATTTAGATTCCTTATCGACACAGCTAACCCAAAAAATAACCCATAAAGTATATAATCTACAGCAAGAACTGTTACATGTAAAGAACTCCTATCTGCAACATTCAGTGGAGAAAAAATTACAATATCGCGTGGATGAGATTAAAAAACTGCAAGAAGATTTTGCCCAGGCAATCACTTTTCGTCTGCAAAATTATAAAAAAGAAGTGGATTCATTACAGCAACGATTTCCGCAAACAATTCAGAGCGTGTTAAATATTGCGCAAAATCAACTTTTAAACCTGCAAAAAATGCTAGAATCCAATAATCCAAAATACAAAAACAAAAAAGGCTTTGCACAGATTGTAAAAGATTCACAGGTAGTGGATTTGTCTTCACTCCATGTAGATGATGTATTTGAAGCCCAGAGCGATAGATACATAGTCAGTGCAAAGGTCTTAAAAAAGGAAGAAATCCGATGAATTATCCACAATTTTTTGATGCCGTACAAAGTATACCACTCAAAGACCCTTTGGCACAGGTTTTAGGCGCTTTTGAAAACGGAGAATATGAAATAACATACTTAGAAGTTGTTAAAGCCGCAGGACACTCCTGCCCGACGGTTGCCGGTGCCTATATAATGGCAAGCGAAGCACTGAAAGTTTTATACCCAAATCAGCGGGCAGTCCGTGGCAACATAAAAGTAGAATTTAAAGAGTCGTTAGAAGATGGCGTTGCCGGTGTTGTCGGTAATGTTATTGCACATATTACCGGGGCGACAGACAAAAGCGGATTTAAAGGCTTAAACGGACAGTTTGCACGCCACTCTCTTATGTTTTTTAATGCAAATATAGATTCATCCGCAAGATTTACGAGAGTAGATACAGGAAAAAGTGTTGATGTAAATTATAATCCTTCGACGGTACCGACTTCACCGGATATGATGCCGTTAATGCAAAAACTGACAAGCGGAACAGCCACTCCTGAAGAAGTCAAACATTTCGGTGAATTATGGCAGGAGAGGGTAAAAAGAATTTTTGAAAATTTAGAAGCTGTTGTCAAAGTTACGGAGTTATAAACTCTGTAACTTATTTTAAAATCAAATCAGGGAAGTAGGTATTTAAAATCACAGCCGTTGAGGCGGACAGTTTTTTGAGCAGTTTGTCAAACTTGTCTTCTTTGTTCCATACGGGATGCAAAACACCGCTTAACTTTGCCAAGGCATTTTTTGCATCATATTCGACACCGATACTGTCAATGAGACCGACTTTTTTTGCCTGTGCTGCCGTAAATATATGGGCATTTGCATAGGTGTCTCTTTTGTTGAAATCCAAATGTCTTGCATCGGCAACATCCTTCGTAAACATATCATATGTTCCTTGAATAACCTTGTTCAACTCAGCGACTTCATACTTTTTCCACGGTCTGTCCGGTGTGCCTATCTGTTTGTAGCGTCCGGCTTTTACCACCTGTGTTTTGATACCGAGTTTTTGCATGATGCCACTTAAATCGGCACCCTGCATAATAACTCCGATACTGCCTATCATGCTGCCCGGGTTTGCTATGATTTTATCAGCCCAGATGCTTGCATAATAGCTTCCGCTTGCCATAGTACCTTTGGCATAGGCTATGACAGGCTTTTGTTCTTTTAGTCTTTTGATGGCATACGCGATTTCGACAGAAGGCGAAACGGCACCGCCGGGAGAATTGACAATGAGCAAAACACCTTTTACAGCACTGTTGTGTGCAGCTTTATTTATTTTTTGTACAACATCTGCAGCATCCATAATCGGACCGCTGAGATTGATTTTTTCCAAATTATAGCTCGTAAACTCTTTTTCACTTGCCGGAGCAAAGAGTAAAATAAAAATCAGCACAAAGAGCATGGCTTTGAAATGATTTTGGATATAGTTCATAATTGCTGCGATGGGAAAAAATATCTTTTTCAGTAATTCCATTTATTCATTTCCTTTTACAAGTTTTCCGTTAATGAAAACTTTTGAGATATTATAGCGATGCAGTATTAAATGAACGGCTAACTCTTCATTTGGTTCGGCATCCAGGTCAAGAACAATCATATCTGCATTTTTTCCCTCTTGTATTTCTCCCGTATTGAGTCCCAGTGACTGGGCGGCATGGAGAGTGACTCCTTTTATGAGTTGTTTTGCAAATTCTAACAGAGGTGCATCACTGTGCATAAAAAGAGAGATTTTCATCTCTTCAAACAAATCAAGCTGATAGTTTGAGCTTAAACCGTCAGTCGCAACAATCCAGCGAATTTTTTTCTCGTTTAACTTTTGAATGTCAAGCGTAGGATTACCAAGCAATCGGTTGGAAATCGGACAGTGAATAATAATATGTTTTTGCTGTGCAATTTGTTCAAGTTCTTCATCATTTGTTGTGACGGCATGTGTTAAGAGTGTTTCATAATCGTTAAAATAATCGAGAAATTCTTTGGCATCGCTTACGCTTTTGTTCTGTTTAAGCAGTGTTTGAAAAAATTTTTTAAAATCACCGCTACTAGAATCCAGCCAGTTGCGTTCGGCTTCACTTTCCATAAAATGTGCCGTAAGTTTTAGGTTTTCATTTTTAACAATTTCCAGAGCTTTTTGTATAAGAATCGGGTGTACAGAGTAGGGAGAGTGGATGGCAACCGCAGGATAAAACCCTTCTCTTTGAACAGCTTTTGAGGTGTCAAGTCGTGCAAGAAAGTCACTAAAAAGAGCATCTGCCATACCGGCTTGTGAACCGATAAGTTCATTGAAAAATACTACATTTTGTTTTGCATTGACACAGGCTTCGAGGTCCATCGCATGGGAGCTTATGGCACCAAAGGTTGTGATGCCACTTGCAAGCATAGCGTCAATCGCTTTAGTCATACATGTAAGGTCACAGCCTGCGATAAGGTCTTCACGATTTTCTATAACACTGTAGAGCCAGTTCAAAAAATCACCGTAACTGAGCTGATTTTTGTTGGCAGAAAATTCTACATGTACGTGTGCATTGATAAGACCGGGCATAAGCAGAGAATTTTTTTGCAACTGTATGGTTTTGGCTTCTGGAAATTTCTGCTCCAGTTCTTCTAAATCGCCTATGTCTCGGATGGTTCTGTCAAATGCAATTGCCTTGTCTGTCAGGAGAATATCGGGTGTTAAAATATAATTGGGAACGAGTATTGTCATCTTTTTTTCTTTTTTTCAAATTATACACTTTTTTTAATATTAGTTTGGATAAAATAGTCCTTCAGAAGATAAATCATCATAATAAGGGTAAAAATGAAAATAGTAGTTATTCAAGGTCCAAATTTAAACATGCTCGGAATTCGTGAACAAAATATTTACGGTCCGATGAAGTTAGAACAGATTCATGCACAGATGAAAGATGTAGCAACCCAAAACGGTGTGGAAATAGAATTTTTTCAAAGTAATCTTGAGGGTGAAATTGTAGATAAAATTCAGGAGTGCTACGGTGAAGCACAGGGATTGATTATCAATGCTGCTGCCTATACGCACACTTCTATCGCTATCCGCGATGCCATTTCTGCTGTTAGCCTGCCTACCATAGAAGTGCATATCAGCAATATTCACAGACGTGAAGAGTTTAGACAAAAAAATATGATTGCACCTGTTTGCACATCATCTGTTGTCGGTTTCGGACCTTTTGGCTACCATTTGGCTATGATGGGTATGCTTCAGATTATGAACGAAATCAAAGCGGCCCAAGAAGCACAGGCACAAGCACAGAAACAGGCTTAAGTCTTTACATGTACAGGAAACGCAAGATAAACAAAAGATTGACCTCTTTTTACAACTTGCATTTCCCTTATACTGCCCATGCCAAAAGTCGGCATAGATATGAAACTGTTGTAGGTGTCGGTGGAAATGTCGGAGATGTACGCCGAAGATTTGAACATCTTCTTGTGGTATTACAAAAAGATAAAAGAGTATCAGTAGTAAAAACATCATTGATTTTAAAAAATCCTCCTTTTGGCTATACAGATCAGGATGATTTTTTCAACGCAATACTTGTTTTAAAAACTTCAATGCAGCCAAGAGTTTTTTTACGCTTTTTACTGAGACTGGAAAAAAAATTTGGTAGAAAAAGAACTTTTGAAAATGCACCAAGGACGCTAGATTTGGATATTATATTTTTTGATAACCGTACAATACATACACAAGATTTAATTGTGCCGCATCCCTTTTATGCACAAAGAGAAAGTGTAATGATACCTTTGTCAGGTGTTGGTAGATGAAAATATTGACTTTTACCGGGCGTAGTCCGTCAGAGGCATTGAAAAAAGCAAAAATGGAAATTGGTGATGAGGGTATGCTCATTGAAACCAAAGAGATTCAAAAAAAAGCTTTAGGCAGAGAAGCACTCTATGAGATAGTAATCGGTATAGATGAAGAGATGATTCCGTCTACCTATAAAAAAGCAAAAAAACCACTTTCCAAACAGCAACCGCTCAAAGAAGAGAGTCGGGAAATACTTTTTGATATTTCCAATGCGGCACAACAAATTTCTAAAATTTCAAATGTGACTGATCCTTTGGAGAATTTATATCAGCCTTCAGCATCGCAACAAACGGCTACTGCTGTTGAACCCAAAGAGCTAAAAGAGATAAAATCTGAAATCAATAAACTGACAGATAAGGTAAAAATTATTCAAAATATGTTTTGGGATGAAAAGTCACCAAATCTTTCAAGTCAAATTCCGCCGGAATTTTCTGAAATTTATCGTCTTGCCTCACAAAGCGGAATGAACAGAGAACATTTGGATACTCTTATGCAGGTTACTTTGGAACATATGCCGTTGAAAATGCGAGAAAACTCTTCCACTGTAAAAAGGTATTTTCAAACAATACTTCGAAAAATGGTTCCTATCCGAAGAGAAACACTGCCTAATATAGGTGCGAAAAAAGTTATTATGCTTGTCGGACCAACAGGTGTGGGAAAGACAACTTCTATTGCCAAACTTGCTGCCAGATACTCTTTTTTAATGGAAAAAAAGTACAAAGTCGGACTGGTTGTACTTGACACCTATCGTATAGGTGCCGTGGAGCAGTTGATGCAGTATGCACGAATGATGAAACTTGGAATTGAAACAGTTGTTGATCCTCCGGAGTTTTCAAGTGCTCTGGAGTCTCTTAAATATTGTGACTATATATTGATTGATACAATGGGATCGAGTCCTTATGACAGAGTAAAAATTGAAAAAATATATGAGTGTCTCAACGCAAATAACACGCAATACAATGTGGATGTAGTACTGGTAATGCCAAGTTCAATTAAATATGAAGACCTAAAAGTGACCTATGACAGCTTTTCAACACTGGGTGTAGATACACTAATGTTTACAAAACTGGATGAGACGATGGGTTTTGGAAATATTTTTTCACTGGCTTATGAAACAAAAAAACCGATAAGTTATTTTTCTGTAGGTCAGGAAGTACCGGAAGATTTAGTATGTGCGAGCAGTGATTTTTTAATTGAGTGTCTTTTGAACGGATTTAACAGGAGTAAGGTATGATTGGGAATCAGGCACAAAAGCTTGAAGAACTGGTTGCTTCAAATTCCCAAAAGAAAAAATCAAAAAAAACGCGTTTTATCGCAATTACAAGCGGTAAAGGCGGGGTGGGCAAAAGTACTATAAGTTCAAACCTTGCCTATGCACTGTCGCAACAAGGTTTGAATGTGGGAATATTTGATGCAGATATAGGACTGGCCAATCTGGATGTTATGTTTAATGTAAAAATCAAAAAAAACATTTTACATGTACTCAAAGGCGAGGCGACAGTTAGTGATATTTTAATTCCCATTACCCGTAATCTTATTCTTATTCCTGGTGAGAGTGGTGATGAAATATTAAAATATTCTGACATGGCACTGTTTGACAGGTTTATGCAGGAGGCACAGGTTTTAAACAAACTTGATGTTATGATTATAGATACGGGAGCCGGGATTGGAGAGCATATTCAAATGTTTTTAAATGCGGCAGATGATGTAATTGTTGTAACAGTTCCCGATCCTGCAGCAATTACCGACGCCTATGCAACGATAAAAACAATTGCGACACTCCGAAATGATGTGTTTATGATAATGAATCAGGTGAAAAATGAAAAAGAGGCTTTTGGTGTTTTTGAAAAAATTAAAAAAGTTGCCAAGGCAAATATAGGTGAAAAACTGGACCTGCAGTTGATTGGGAAAATGAATGCTGATGCGAAAGTGTCAACATCCGTAAAACAGCGCGCACTTTTTAGAATGCTTTATCCTGCATCACAGCCGAGCAGAGACATAGATGCAATTGTGCGTAAAATTATACAAAAGCTGGAACGAAATGTGCTGGTTACATCCAATGAAAGTGGATTGTCAGGTCTGTTTAAAAGATTAATGGACCATTTTTAAGTCTTATTTGGGGTAGTTATGTTTGGTGAAAATTTTGTTTATTTTTTTACTGTTCAAGGATTTTTTGTAGGAATAATCTTTGGGTTGTTAAAATCTTTTGATGCTGAGGGATTATTACTTTATACATTTTTTATTACCATCTTTTTTTATCTTTTTTCACATGTAATCGTTGCACTTTATTATAGAACAATAACGGTTAAAGCCTATAATTTCCCAAAAGAAACCCATGAAACAGAATTAGATATTTTTGTAAAAGAGATAAACAAAAGAGAAAAACTGATAGACTCAGCGTGCAAAATTACAGATATTGCTATCAAAATGAACTCTGAAGATGTAGCCGGACAAAAATTATGACAAACAATGCCTACCTTCAAGATCTCAAACACAAAGAAGATGAACTGGCACTGCAATATCTTCCTGCCGTAAAAGCAATGGCTTTTCGGCTCAAAGAGCGGCTTCCAAGCTCGGTGGACTTTAGTGATCTTTCAGCAATCGGTACAGAAGAACTGATAAAACTGGCTAGGCGATATGATGAAAAACTCAATGACTCTTTTTGGGGCTATGCAAAAAAAAGAGTTTATGGTGCAATGCTTGACTATTTGAGAAGTCTGGATATTTTAAGCCGTGCGAGCCGTAAACTTGTAAAAGCTATAGATTATGCAGTTCAGGAATATATGCTGACACATGATGAAGAACCGAGTGATGAAGAACTGGCAGATATACTGGACGAAAGTATTGAAAAAGTTCATGAAGCACGCATCGCTTCAAATATTTATACAGTCATGCCTCTGCATGATCAGTTGCAAATTGGTGATGAAGGTGCAGCGCTTGTTCAAATTGAAAAAGAAGAGTTGATTGACGTAATAAAAAAAGTTCTTTCCTCTTATAAAGAGAGAGAACAGATGATAATTCAGCTATACTACTTTGAAGAGTTGACTTTAAAAGAAATTAGTGATATTTTAGATATAACCGAGTCCCGTATCTCACAAATTCACAAGTCTGTAATCCAAAAAATTAAAGAGAGTATAGGAGCATAACATGGCAGATATACTATCACAGGAAGAAATCGATGCACTTTTGGATGTTGTTGAAGATGAAGGTGAAAATGTATTAGAGAGTGATGAAGATGCTCTTTTGCCTCAACGGCAGGTAACTCTCTATGATTTTAAACGTCCAAACAGGGTTTCAAAAGAACAACTTCGTGCATTTCGCGGTGTTCATGACAAAATGGCCAGAAGTCTGGCTTCTCAGATATCTTCAATTATGCGTTCTATTGTTGAAATACAGCTGCACTCTGTTGATCAAATGACCTATGGTGAATTTTTGATGAGTTTGCCAAATCCTACAAGTTTTAATGTGTTTTCGGTAAAACCCCTTGAGGGAAGCGGCATTATAGAAATCAATCCCTCCATTGCTTTTCCTATGCTTGACAGATTGCTTGGAGGAAAAGGAGAACCTTTTGATGCAAGTCGGGAATTTTCGGATATAGAACTCAGCCTGTTTGAAACAATACTTCGTGTTATGATGAGCACATTAAAAGAGGCATGGGCTCCTGTTATGGAAATTTATCCGACAATAGAATCCAAAGAATCTTCTCCAAATGTCGTTCAAATTGTTGCACAAAACGAAATTGTTGTTATGGTGGTGATGGAAATTATCATAGGCCACAGTTCTGGTATGATGAATATATGTTATCCTGTTATCTCATTGGAACCTGTTTTGCCAAAACTTGCAAGTCGTGATTTAATGTTAAACGAAACAAGTTCTAAAAAAAGTAGAAATATGGAGCTGAAGGTTCTTCTCGGTGGGGCAAAAGTAAATGTAGAGGCAAATTTGGGTGATGCAGATTTAACTATGCATGATATACTTGAACTGAAAATCGGTGATGTAATCAGGCTCTCAAGTGCTGCAGATGACATTGTGACTGTTGCAGTAGACGGAAAAGAGAGGTTTCGCGGTGAAATAGGACTGCGTAGGTTCAGAAAATCAATCAGTATTACAGAGATTATTGAAACAGAAAAAGATACAGTCAAGCGTGCACTTGAGAATTTAGAAAAACAAAGACACGAAAAAATTTCCGGGGTTAAAGATATAATTCATGAAGGTGAAATGGAATTTGAAAACAAATATGAGGAGTAAAAAATGAGTGACTTTATAAAACTATTTGAAGATGAAACAGTTGGTACTATTGAAGCACTTATTGGAACTGCTCCAACTTTAGAGTTAAAAGAAGAACAGGAATTAAGTATCATTTCCAACATTGTTCCGCCTATTGTTTTGGTGAAAAT
This sequence comes from Sulfurimonas sp. SWIR-19, assembly GCF_020410885.1. Lineage (GTDB taxonomy): Bacteria > Campylobacterota > Campylobacteria > Campylobacterales > Sulfurimonadaceae > Sulfurimonas > Sulfurimonas sediminis. The sequence continues at coordinate 717,112 of NZ_CP084578.1, forward strand.
CAAGGTAAGCGGAGATGTGGATGCAGAGGCAATGGTAGCATTACCACCAAATCTGGCAGCATCACTTTCAGATATGATGATGGGTGAAGAAGCCAGTGAGAGAGAAGATGTAAGCGAAGATGATATGGATGCTACAAAAGAGATAGTATCAAATATTTTTGGTGCTATTGCAAATACGCTTTCTGCTCAAAAAGAGTTACCTGTTCTGTCTTTCAGTATTGAAAATATAGAGTTGGTCGGCGATAATGATGAAGTCAGCCTCGAATCTTTCAGCAGAATGTATGTATATAAGTTTAACCTGGAATCTGTGCATTCATTGTTGATGTTTATTATAGATGAAAAATTAAAAAATGTGCTGTTTCCATCAGAATCTTCAGACGAAACAGTTGATGCACATGATCATACGAGCAGTACCGGTACTTCGGAACATGTCACATCAAACTGTGAAGAAGATATTACCTTGAGCAGTGAAGAGATGAAAAATATTGCTCTTATTATGGATGTAAAACTTCCTGTAAAGGTAAGAATCGGAAAAAAAAGAATGTTGTTAAAAGATGTACTGAATATGGATATCGGCTCGGTTATTGAATTAAACCAATTGGCAAATGATCCGTTGGATATTTTGGTGGATAATCATGTTATAGCACAGGGTGAAGTAGTTATTGTAGATGGTAACTTTGGAATACAGGTAACAACGATAGGCACAAAGAAAGAAAGATTAACACAGCTTAAAGGTTAACAAGAAAGTTTGAGGACATAATGAAAGAAAAAATTTTAGTAGGAATGAGTGGAGGGGTTGATTCAACAATTACTTCTTTATTGTTAAAAGAGCAGGGGTACGAAGTGGAAGGGTTGTACATGAAACTTCATTCAAAACCCGGATATCATGAAATTCACCAGGCACGTGCACAAAAAGCTGCTGACTTTGTTGGTATTAAGTTGCATGTACTGGATTTGCAAGAAACTTTTAATAAAAAAGTATTTCAGCCGTTTATAGACACATACGCTGAAGGAAAAACTCCAAATCCGTGTGCCCTGTGCAACAGAAACCTCAAATTTGGTGAAATGATAAAATTTGCTGATGAAATCGGTGCAGAGTATTTGGCAACCGGACATTATATTAAAACAGACGGAAAGTATTTATACTCTGCAGATGATGATACAAAAGATCAAAGTTATTTTCTTTTTTATATTAACAGAGAAATTCTACCAAGATTAAAATTTCCATTAGGTGAAAGACATAAAAAAGATATAAAAGCATTAGCTGCATCCATAAAAGGATTGGAATCATTTTCATCGCAGGCGGAATCAAGTGAAATCTGTTTTGTAGAAACAACATATACTGATCTGTTAAAAGACTATGTAGAAGTTGATCAACCGGGAGAGGTTCTTGATCAAGAGGGCAATGTTATCGGTGAACATAAGGGATATATGCATTATACAATCGGAAAACGTAAAGGTTTTACGGTACATGGTGCACATGAGCCTCATTTTGTATTGAGTATCAATCCGAAAAAAAATCAAATAGTTGTCGGGAAAAAAGAAGATCTGGCATGTTATGATGTGAAACTCAATAATCTAAATATGTTTGATGACAGAAAAGAGTTTGACACAACAGTAAAACTCCGTTATAGAACAAAAGCAGTCAAGTGCCATGTAAAAATAGAAGAAGATGTGGCCTATTTGAAACTTGAAGAGAGTGTATTTGGTGTTGCAGTCGGACAGGCCGCTGTATTTTATGATGATGACAAACTTATAGGCGGCGGCTGGATTATAGAATCCTAGTTGCCAATAAACCTCTAAAAAAAGTAACAAATAAAAAACTTCAAAAACTTTTTCAAAAACCCGCCAAACATTAAGCGCTTTCTAAGCAAGACTCTCCTATAATTCCCATCCACAAACAGAGAGACCTTGTTTAAAAGGCCTAAAGAGACTTCGAGTTGAAGCCGCTGAATATGTTTGAGATCATTGAAAACTAAGCAAGTAAGAGACTTTTTAACTTTAGAGTTAAAGAGATAAATTACTTAGAAATAACTAATAAACAACAACCGTCTATTCTATTTTGAAATCCATACAGGTTTACCTGAATGGTTCCCTTAATAGTAATAGATAACTATACAGTCTAGTAATAAGACCTTAAGCAGTTTTATTAAGACTTAAAATAACAAAGCCAATGATTTAATAATCTTGGGCAAAAGATCAGTAATAAGTTTACTTATCTTTCTATAATGTTATAGTGGGTTTCATAAAGCTAAAGCAAAAATGCACCAGTGCATTGAGCCTCACGCTGAGTGAAACCCAGTGTTAACGCAGAGAAGGAACTTGGTTCCTTCTCGTTTCAATTATGGAGAGTTTGATCCTGGCTCAGAATGAACGCTGGCGGCGTGCTTAACACATGCAAGTCGAACGGTAACAGAGAGAAGCTTGCTTCTCTGCTGACGAGTGGCGCACGGGTGAGTAATATATAGATAATGTGCCCCTTGGACCGGGATAGCCATTGGAAACGATGATTAATACCGGATACTCCTTCTGCTCATAAGAGTAGTCGGGAAATGGATTCCGCCAAGGGATCGGTCTATATCCCATCAGCTTGTTGGTAGTGTAAGAGACTACCAAGGCAATGACGGGTAGCGGGTTTGAGAGGATGATCCGCCACACTGGTACTGAGACACGGACCAGACTCCTACGGGAGGCAGCAGTGAGGAATATTGCACAATGGGGGGAACCCTGATCAGCAAACGCCGCGTGGAGATGACGCATTTCGGTGTGTAAACTCCTTTTATAGTCAAAAAATGACGGTAGCATATGAATAAGCACCGGCTAACTCCGTGCCAGCAGCCGCGGTAATACGGAGGGTGCAAGCGTTATTCGAATCACTGGGCGTAAAGGACGCGTAGGCGGTTGGCAAGTCAGATGTGAAATCCTACAGCTTAACTGTAGAACTGCATTTGAAACTGCCGACCTAGAGTATGGGAGGGGAGATGGAATTAGTGGTGTAGGGTAAAATCCGTAGATATCACTAGAATACCGAAAGCGAAGGCGATCTCCTGGAACATAACTGACGCTAAGGCGTGAAAGCGTGGGAGCAAACAGGATTAGATACCCTGGTAGTCCACGCCCTAAACGAGTTCACTAGTCGTCGCGCTATCAGGCGGTGATGCACTTAACAGATTAAGTGAACCGCCTGGGAGTACGTCGCAAGATTAAAACTCAAAGGAATAGACGGGGACCCGCACAAGTGGTGGAGCATGTGGTTTAATTCGAAGATACGCGAAGAACCTTACCTAGCCTTGACATTGAGAGAACCTGCCAGAGATGGCGGGGTGCCCTTCGGGGAGCTCGAAAACAGGTGCTGCACGGCTGTCGTCAGCTCGTGTCGTGAGATGTTGGGTTAAGTCCCGCAACGAGCGCAACCCTCGTCCTTAGTTGCTAGCAGGTTAAGCTGAGCACTCTAAGGAGACTGCCTTCGTAAGGAGGAGGAAGGTGAGGACGACGTCAAGTCATCATGGCCCTTATGGCTAGGGCTACACACGTGCTACAATGGGGCGTACAGAGTGTTGCGATACCGCGAGGTGGAGCTAATCACTTAAAGCGTCTCTCAGTTCGGATTGGAGTCTGCAACTCGACTCCATGAAGCTGGAATCACTAGTAATCGTAGATCAGCAATGCTACGGTGAATACGTTCCCGGGTCTTGTACTCACCGCCCGTCACACCATGGGAGTTGATTTCACCCGAAATCGGGAAGCGAACCTTCGGGGCGCTACCGCTTACGGTGGAATTAGCGACTGGGGTGAAGTCGTAACAAGGTAACCGTAGGAGAACCTGCGGTTGGATCACCTCCTTTCTAGAGTAAAGTCAATCATTCGTTTGAATTGACATACAAAGAAAATCTCACAGAGATAGTTTATTAGTTTTTCTCTCTTACTTGCTTAGTTTTCAGTGATCTATATATTATATTACTTATCCGGGCCTATAGCTCAGCTGGTTAGAGTGCACCCCTGATAAGGGTGAGGTCGGAGGTTCAAGTCCTCCTAGGCCCACCATACTAAAAAGTAAAAATTTAATTTAAGTTCTAAGAGTTTAGGATTTAAATTAGACTTTTATTTATATTAGTCTTGTTCATTAAATTACAATTGTTAAAGTCAACAACTATAATAAAGAGATTTATTATAAACTAAATAACTACAATAACAGATCATTCATCTTGTCTAGTGTATTAGTACATTAAATAAGGTAGTGAACGCAACATAGAATAAAAAGATATTAAGGGCCATAGGTGGATGCCTTGGCTAGTAGAGGCGATGAAAGACGTACTAGGCTGCGAAAAGTCTCGGGGAGCTGCCAAGAAGCTTTGATCCGGGAATTTCTGAATGGGGCGACCCAACGTGGTGCGAATCACGTTACCACTTTCGGGTGGGGCGAACCTAGGGAAGTGAAACATCTCAGTACCTAGAGGAAGAGAAATCAAACGAGATTCCGAGAGTAGCGGCGAGCGAAATTGGAATAGGGCGCATACATTTAGCACATTTGTTAGCAGAACATTCTGGAAAGGATGAGCATAGAGGGTGATACTCCCGTAAGCGAAAACATTTGTGTGGAACTAAGGTATGGAACGAGTAGGTCGGGACACGTGTTATCTTGACTGAATATGGGGGGACCACCCTCCAACCCTAAATACTACTACTAGACCGATAGCGAACAAGTACCGTGAGGGAAAGGTGAAAAGGACCGCGGTGAGCGGAGTGAAATAGAACCTGAAACCTATGGCTTACAATCATTCGGAGCACTATTAAATAAGTGTGACGGACTGCCTTTTGCATAATGAGCCTGCGAGTTGTGGTATCTGGCAAGGTTAATCGAACGAGAAGCCGTAGCGAAAGCGAGTCTTAATAGGGCGACATAGTCAGATGCTGCAGACCCGAAACTGAGTGATCTATCCATGAGCAGGTTGAAGCTGGTGTAAGAGCCAGTGGAGGACCGAACCCGTAGAAGTTGAAAATTCTTGGGATGACTTGTGGATAGGGGTGAAAGGCCAATCAAACTCAGTGATAGCTGGTTCTCTCCGAAATATATTTAGGTATAGCCTCGAGCATTAGCGTATAGGGGTAGAGCACTGACAGGGCTAGGGCTGCTTACCGCGGTACCAAACCCTATCAAACTCCGAATACTATACGTGTAACCTCGGGAGTCAGGGCGTAGGGTGATAAAATCCTATGTCGAGAGGGGAACAACCCAGACTAACAGCTAAGGTCCCAAAGTTTTATCTAAGTGGAAAAGGATGTGGAGTTGCTGTGACAACCAGGAGGTTGGCTTAGAAGCAGCCATCCTTTAAAGAAAGCGTAACAGCTCACTGGTCTAGCGATTCTGCGCCGAAAATATAACGGGGCTAAGATAAACACCGAAGCTTTAGATTTACAGTTTACTGTAAGTGGTAGGAGAGCGTTCCATTCAGCGCTGAAGGTATACCGGTAAGGAGTACTGGAGCGGATGGAAGTGAGCATGCAGGCATGAGTAGCGAGAAAAGAAGTGAGAATCTTCTTCGCCGTAAACCCAAGGTTTCCTACGCGATGCTCGTCATCGTAGGGTTAGTCGGGACCTAAGTCGAGTCCGAAAGGGGTAGACGATGGCAAATCGGTTAATATTCCGATACCGACATTACATCGTTTGAGTGATGGGGGGACGCATAGAGTTAAAGGGGGTCACTGATGGAATAGTGGCTCGAAGGACGTAGGTCGACGTGTAGGCAAATCCGCACGTCATTCGACCGAGATCTGACAGGCTGGTCAATCTTTTCGGAGAGCGACCAGAACCCTTGATACTGTCGTGCCGAGAAAAGCCTCTAAACGAGATGTAATGTTGCCCGTACCGTAAACCGACACAGGTGGGTGAGATGAGTATTCTAAGGCGCGTGGATGAACCCTTGTTAAGGAACTCTGCAAACTAGCACCGTATCTTCGGTATAAGGTGTGCCTGTAGTGTTAGAGAACTTGCTTCTCAAAGCACTTATAGGTCGCAGCAAAGAGTCCCTCCCGACTGTTTACCAAAAACACAGCACTCTGCTAACACGTAAGTGGATGTATAGGGTGTGACGCCTGCCCGGTGCTCGAAGGTTAAAAGGATTGCTTAGCGCAAGCGAAGGCATGAATTGAAGCCCGAGTAAACGGCGGCCGTAACTATAACGGTCCTAAGGTAGCGAAATTCCTTGTCGGTTAAATACCGACCTGCATGAATGGCGTAACGAGATGGGAGCTGTCTCAACAAGGGATCCAGTGAAATTGTAGTGGAGGTGAAAATTCCTCCTACCCGCGGAAAGACGGAAAGACCCCGTGCACCTTTACTATAGCTTGACACTGCTATTGGGATATTCATGTGCAGGATAGGTGGGAGCCGTTGAACCTGGGACGCCAGTTCCAGGGGAGGCAACCTTGAGATACCACCCTTGAATATTCTGATAGCTAACTCCGTACGGTTATCCCGTGCGAGGACAATGTCTGGTGGGTAGTTTGACTGGGGCGGTCGCCTCCTAAAAAGTAACGGAGGCTTACAAAGTTCGGCTCAGAAGGGTTGGAAATCCTTCGTAGAGTATAATGGCATAAGCCGGACTGACTGTGAGACATACAAGTCGAGCAGAGTCGAAAGACGGTCATAGTGATCCGGTGGTTCTGTGTGGAAGGGCCATCGCTCAAAGGATAAAAGGTACGCCGGGGATAACAGGCTGATCTCCCCCAAGAGCTCACATCGACGGGGAGGTTTGGCACCTCGATGTCGGCTCATCGCATCCTGGGGCTGGAGCAGGTCCCAAGGGTATGGCTGTTCGCCATTTAAAGCGGTACGCGAGCTGGGTTCAGAACGTCGTGAGACAGTTCGGTCCCTATCTTCCGTGGGCGTAGGAACGTTGAGGAGAGCTGACCCTAGTACGAGAGGACCGGGTTGGACGTGCCACTGGTGCACCAGTTGTCCTGCCAAGGGCATAGCTGGGTAGCTACGCACGGATGAGATAACCGCTGAAAGCATCTAAGCGGGAAGCCAACTCCAAGATGAACGTTCCCTGAAGTACGCTTGAAGACTACAAGCTTGATAGGCTGGATGTGTACGCACAGCAATGTGTTTAGCTGACCAGTACTAATAGTACGTTTGTCTTTTTACAAGTTCTTAAATGAACACAATTGCTTCACTACCTTATTTAGTGTATAGATACTGATAAGAGAAAGATTTGTTAGGCACCACACTTAGCTTTTAAGCACGGTGGTGTCGCGGTTTAGCCGCAGAAGTTATTTAGTTTAGCCCAGACTGAAGTCTGGGTTCCTTAGTATTTTTCTATACTTGGAACCGGTACTTTAGTGCCGGCTAGTGTTGACTTTAACAATTTTAACTTAATGAATTTTATTCATTACTCACTCAACTGATCCTTATGAGATCAGATATAAGTACATCTTAGAATGTCCTTATATCTGATCTTGTCTAGGTGGCTATAGAGAGAGGGAAACGCCTGGCTCCATTCCGAACCCAGAAGCTAAGCCTCTCATCGCTGATAATACTGCAGGTTTCACTTGTGGGAATGTAGGTCGCTGCCTAGTTGATCAGATTTTTACTTCAAAAACTATCAACTTTTTAATCAAACAACTCACTTTTTTATAAAATCTACCTTTTACTAAGTAATTCTATGATATTATTTTATATATAATTTTAGGATGATATATGAAAAAATATATAAAAGATCAAATTAAAAAATCATATGAAACAAAACAGGCTATTTATGAGAATGAAGATTTATTAAATAAAATAGAAGAAGTAGCACAAAAATGTGTTGCTTTATACCGTAATACAGATAAAAAAACAATTCTTGCAGGAAACGGAGGCAGTGCTGCGGATGCACAGCATATCGCTGCTGAACTTGTGGGAAGATATGGCTTTGACAGACCTTCTATTCCTTCATTGGCACTTACTACGGATACATCAAATCTTACTGCCATAGGCAATGATTATGGATACGATCAGGTCTTTTCCCGTCAACTTGAAGGGATGGGACAGGAGGGGGATATCTTTATCGGTATTTCAACCTCGGGAAATTCAGCCAATATTATTAAGGCATTTGAATCTGCAAAGAAGAAAAAGATTATGACAGTTGCTCTGACTGGTCGTGATGGTGGAAAAATGGCAAAAATGGCTGATATTGCACTTATTGTTCCTTCAAGCGCAACACCTAGAATTCAGGAATCTCATATATTGATAGGGCATATTCTCTGTGACATCATTGAGAAAGAGATATTTGGTGAGGGTGTTGGCAGATAAGGGATGAAAAAAGCACTTTTTTTAGATAGAGACGGTGTTATCAATGTTGAAAAAGAGTATCTCTATAAGAGAGAGGATTTTGAATTTATTGATGGTATATTTGATTTGTGCAAATATTATCAGAATTTAGGCTATCTGATTATTATTGTAACAAACCAGTCTGGTATAGCGAGAGGGTATTATACAGAAGAAGATTTTCAAGTGCTTACAGACTGGATGATACAAGAGTTTAAAAAAAGAAATATTAATATTACAAAAGTCTATCATTGTCCGCATCATCCGGATATTAATATAAAATGCAGTTGCAGAAAACCTGAACCGGGAATGATTTTGGAAGCACAAAAAAAATTTAATTTGGATTTAATACATTCTTTAATGATTGGCGATAAACAGCGGGATATTGAAGCCGCTGTAAATGCCGGTATTTCTGAAACATATTTATTTGATGAAATGAATCAGATCAGAAGTTCTAAAGCAACAAAAACAGTCACTAAACTTGATGAAATATGGAAATAAAATGCTGATACTTAACAGTGGTGGTACATTTAACAAACGATATAATGAAATAAGCGGAGAACTTGAGGTTCCTTATGACAATGCAGCTATTGAAAGAATTTTATTCAGTGCTCAGGAAATGTATAGTCTTGCAGGAGTTGTTTACAAAGACAGTCTGGAGATGGACAGTAATGATAGACGTATGCTCGCTGATATTATACGGGAGTCAACTGAAGATACTTTTGTGATAGTGCATGGCACCGATACTATGGAACTCAGTGCAGAGTTTTTGGATGAAGTGTTTGATGATAGAAAAATTATTATTACGGGCGCTATGAAACCGTTTGAAATTGATAATATAGAAGCATCATTGAATCTTGGTATGGCTATCGGATATGCCAAAGCGGTAGAAAAAAATGGTGTTTATATATGCATGAGCGGTCTAGTCGAACCTTGGAAAAATATTCAAAAAAATAGAAATACAGGGAAGTTTGAAGTTGTCAGATAAAATAGCCTGTGATCACTGTCATTTAGAATTTTCAAAAGATGTTATGATACAAGAGGGTGAACATTATTTTTGCTGTAACGGATGTCAGGGTGTATTTCATTTACTTTCAGATGAAGGATTGGACGGTTTTTATGATAAGCTGGGCAATAATAAACTTGCACCGCCTTCACAGCAGTACGAAGACTCTTTAAATTTTGATACGCCGGCATTTTATGAGAGATTTGTAACATTAAACAAAGATGGTTTTAGTGAGGTGTCTTTAGTCATAGAAGGCATTCATTGTGCTGCTTGTGTTTGGCTGAATGAAAAAGCTTTGACAAATATGGAAGGTGTTATTGCTACTAATATCAACTACACAAACAATAAAGCAAAGATTGTTTGGGATGATGATACGGTAAAACTCTCTAAAATTATAGATATGATTCGTGCCATCGGATATGATGCATACCCTTATGATGCTTCACTGCAAGAACAAAAAGCAGACAAGGAGCGTAAAGAGTACTATACAAGGATGGCGGTTGCTGTTTTTACAACTATGAATATGATGACTATTATGGTTGCGCAGTATGCCGGCTATTTTAGTGGCATTTCTGAAAATATTAAACATATACTCAATATCGGAGAGTGGGTTTTAGCTACTCCGGTACTTTTTTACAGTGGATGGCCTTTCATTCGCGGAATGTATTACGGGATGAAGACAAAAACGGTAAATATGGACACCCTTGTCGCCACAGGTGCAATTTTAACCTACATATATTCTATTTATATTACCATTACACGCAGTGGTGAGGCCTATTTTGATTCGGTTACGATGATTATAACTTTTGTGCTTGTTGGAAAATTTTTAGAGGTTTTAAGCAAAAAAAGTATTGCCGATACTTTGGATATTATGAATCATCACCTGCCAAATGATGTCAAAGTTGTTGCGGATAAAAAGATTATTACAAAAAATGTCAATGATGTTACTGTAGGTGAAATTGTTTTGGTAAATTCAGGAGAACGTGTTGCTCTTGACGGTGAGATACAAGAAGGAAGCGGAAATTTTGATGAATCAAGCCTGACCGGTGAGAGCGAGCCTGTTTTTAAAACTGCAGGAGAGAATATCATCAGTGGAACGGTAAGTATTGATGCCGACGTAAAATATAAAGTAAGCAAAGATTTTGCACACTCCACGATGAGTAATATTGTAGCCTTGCTGGAAAATGCGATGAACAACAAGCCAAAAATCCAGCAGTTGGCAAACAGGCTGAGTGAATATTTTTCCGAAGTGATACTGGCACTCTCTTTTATGACTTTTATTGGCTGGTATCTTTATTCATCGAATTTCGAGCAGTCCTTTATGATTAGTATAGCGGTTATTGTGATTGCCTGCCCTTGTGCGCTTGCTCTGGCAACACCTGTTGCAACACTGGTGGGTCTTTCTATCGCTTCAAAAAGAGGAATTCTTTTTAAAGAAGCTGCCCAGCTTGAGACAATGGCAAAGGCAGATGTATTACTACTTGATAAAACAGGAACGATTACAAAAGGTCGACCTGAGATTGTCAAAGAGGAAATATTTCTGCCGTTTCATAAATCTATGCTTTATTCGTTATTGCTCAATTCAAAACACCCTGTTGCCAAAGGTGTAGAAAAATATATTTTCGATGAGGATTTGGATCCTTTGGAGCTGGAAAGCTTTCAAAATATACCTTCTCAGGGTTTGAGCGCGATGTATGACGGTAAAATGCTTGCAGGAGGGAACGCCAAACTCATGCAAACCATAGGCATTGATGTCTGCAGTTCAAGTCAAAACAGTGAATTTTATTTTGCGTACGGCGGAGAACTTCTGGCTAAATATGAACTTTTTGACATACCGCGTGAGGATGCAAAAGAGGCCATAGCCAAAATTAAAAAAATGGGTATAGAAATAATTATGCTCACAGGAGATCATGAAGAGAGTGCCAAAAAAGTAGCACAACTCGTTGGAATTGAACAGTACAAATATGAACTGACACCTCAGGACAAAGCCGTATTTATAGAAAAGTTACATGAAGACGGCAAAGTAACTGTTATGGCAGGGGACGGGGTGAATGATATTTTGGCATTGGCAGGTTCAGATATTGCAATAGCAATGGGCAACGGGAGTGATATTGCAATAGAGGTGAGTGATGTAGTGCTTTTAAATGATACATTCAGTTCACTTTATGACAGTTTTAAAATTTCTAAAAAAACATTTACAATGATAAAAGAGAATCTTGCACTTTCATTTATTTATAACGGTATTACAATTCCGTTGGCAATGGCAGGATATATTATTCCTCTTATTGCCGCAATTTCAATGAGTATCAGTTCGTTGATTGTTGTAGGAAATTCTATGCGAATCAAATTTGGATATAAGGATTAGAGTATGAGCAGTTGGGTAATCGGTATGATGCTTGGAGTGTCTATTTTTTTAGGAAGTATAGCTGTTGTGGCTTTGATATGGGCGATAAAGAAAGGGCAGTTTGATGATTCGGAGCATTTTTTAAATGCGGTAAAGTTTGACTCAACTGATGATTTAAATGATGCTTATGAAAAAGAGCAAAGAGTAAAAGAGTTAAAAGACAAAAAGAAAGAGAGTCTTAGAAAGAAAGATTACAGACCTGAATGATGGCAAGAATGAGTTACCTGAATAAGGTAACTCAAAAAATACTATTTACCGATAGTTTGAGCAAAAGCCTCTAACTCAGCATCAGAATAACGAGCAACCTGCCCTTTCATAATACCTTTCATTGGTCCACCGAAAGTTCCAGCTTTATACCCTTTAAGAGCCTCAGCGATTTCAGCGTGAGTCAAATCTTTAACAATTTTAGATTTTCCCATAGCTTTTTTCTCCCAGTTAGCACCATGACATGCAGCACAAGCTTTCCCGTTTACTGCAGCAGATGCAGCTGTAACTAATGCTAATGTAGCGATTGAAGCAATTACGATTTTTTTCATTTTTTTTCCTTAATTTCGAATTCAGTTAATATTATAATAGGTATAGTCTTAAATACTTGTTAATGAATTAAAAGGTATCATTTTATTAAAATTTATTGATTACGGATGGGAAGATGCGATACATAGAAGATGACTTAAAAGACAAAACAATACTTATTACAGGCGGTGCGGGATTTATCGGTTCAAATTTAGCATTTTATTTTCAAGAAAACCATCCGGATGCGAAAGTTGTGGTACTTGACAGCTTTAGAAGCGGAGAAACACTCAGTAACGGGAATTTAAAAAGTTTTGGGCATTTTAAAAATCTCATAGGCTTTAGTGGTGAAATTATCAGCGGTGATATTAATGATAAAGATTTATTGCTTGATTTGGAAGTAAATTATGATTTTGATTACATCTTCCATGAAGCGGCCATCTCTGATACTACGGCGCAAGAACAGGATTTGATGATAAAAACAAATGTCAATGCCTATAAAGATTTGCTTGACCTGGCTGTGGCACATAATGCAAATATGATTTATGCCTCTTCTGCGGCAACATACGGCAATGCAGAGTCTCCTCAGAGAGTTGGAAGAGAAGCACCCAACAATGTCTATGGTTTTTCAAAACTCTCTATGGATCATTTAAGCCGGGAATATATGAAAGAGTGTGACATCAATATAGTCGGGCTTCGTTATTTTAATGTGTATGGTGCCCGAGAGTATTTTAAAAATACGACGGCATCAATGGTTTTACAGTTTGGACATCAGATACTTGCAGGAAAAAATCCTCGACTTTTTGAAGGGAGTGATAAGATTCTTCGTGATTTTATCTATATAGAAGACATTATACAGGCTAATATTAAAGCAATGGCGCCAAATACAAGTGGGATATACAATGTCGGAACAGGAAAGGCGAGAAGTTTTCAGGATATTGTGGATATTTTGCAAAAAGAGTTAGGTACCTCTTTGGAATGCGAATATATTCCAAACCCGTTTATCGGTTCATATCAGTTTCACACAGAAGCCGATATAGCAACAACAAAAGAGGCTTTGGGTTATGCGCCGGCTTATGAGATGGAAGAGGGTATAAAAGCGTATGTTCCAGAAATCAAGCGTATTTATGAGACAGAAGTAAAATAGATGCAGGTGTTTAAAGAGGCAAAACCAAACATTTTGGTTGTGGGTGATTTGATGATTGATCACTACCTTTGGGGGAGTTGTGAGCGGATTTCTCCTGAGGCTCCTGTGCAGGTTGTGGATATCAATAAAGAAACGACAGTTTTAGGCGGTGCCGGCAATGTGGTCAACAACCTAAAAGCTTTGGGTACGAATGTCAGTGTCAGCAGTGTGATGGGTGATGATGACAATGGCAAAGAACTTGTGAAAATGTTGCATGCTATTGATGTCAATACACAAAATTTAATTATAGAGAAGAACAGAAAAACATCAAAAAAGAGTCGTGTAATTGCTGTTTCCCAACAGATTTTACGATATGACAAAGAGAGTAAAAATGACATACTTCAAAAAAGTGCACAAAAGATTTTAGATTCCCTTGCAAAGAGTATTGATACCTATGATGCTGTGATTTTGTCGGACTATGGCAAAGGCGTGTTGACACAGGAACTTTCACAGGGAATTATTGCATTGGCGAAAAAACATGACATTAAAGTATTGGTTGACCCAAAAGGAAAAGATTTTTCAAAGTATCGTGGAGCTTATCTGCTGACGCCCAACAAAAAAGAAGCGGTTTTGGCAACAGGCATTGATATAAAAGACAAAGAGTCTTTAAAAAAAGCACTGCTACAACTTAAAAACGAGTGTGATTTGGATGTCTCTTTGATAACACTTTCAGAAGAGGGAATAGCAACATATGAAGAGGAAGTAAAAATCTTTCCTACCGTTGCCAAAGAAGTATTTGATGTAACAGGTGCGGGTGATACGGTGATAGCTTCTATCGCGTTTGCTCTGAGTGTCGGCAAAAGTCTTGAAGAGACAGCGGCATTTGCAAACTTGGCGGCAGGTGTCGTGGTTGGTAAAATAGGCTCGGCTACAGTAACCATTGATGAGATAGAAGATTATGAAGCTTCTTTACATAAAAGTACCTCAGATGCCCACATAAAAAGTTTTGAAGAGATTGCAAAAATTGTGCAAAGATATAAGAAAAACGGTAAAAAAATAGTCTTTACAAACGGCTGTTTTGATATCTTACATGTAGGGCATGTAAAGTATTTGCAAATTGCTAAAAGCTTCGGAGATGTGCTGATTGTCGGCTTGAATTCCGATGCTTCTGTTTCTCGTCTCAAAGGCCCGAGCCGTCCTGTAAATTCTGCAGAGGACAGAGCCTATTTGTTGGCTGCACTTGAAGCGGTCGATTTTGTCGTGCCTTTTGAAGCAGATACACCTTATGAATTGATAAAAATGATAGAGCCGGATGTGCTTGTAAAAGGCGGAGATTATGCAGGAAAAGAGGTTATAGGTACGGAATTTGCTGGCGAGTTACGATTGGTTGATTTTGTCGATGGCAAAAGTACAACAAAAACCATAGAAAAAATACAAGGAAAAACATGTTAAAAAAAATCACTTTAATGGCAGCTTCGGCTGTGGCTGCATTTGCAATGAACAGTGCCAGTATCAATATAAACAATGAAGATTTAGAGTTAAATGCAAATCTGGATGTTGGACAGTTTAATGAGAATGTTGAACCGGAAACGATGTTTGTGGGCGTTCGATTTTTAGATGCCGATAATGCAAATCGTATAAACAATGAAGCACTGTATGAAGTTAGTTTTTTAATGAAAAAAGCAGTGGGCGAGAGCGATTTGTCTGTTGGTTTGGGTGTTAAAGCAAACTATACAAAGGATTATAGAACTCTACCTTTGGGAATTGCACTTGAGTATGCTTTACCTTCGGTAACAGTCGTCCCTATGGCCTTACATGCAGATGTTTATTATGCACCAAAAGTTTTAAGCTTTGACAAAGCAAATAAATATTTTGAATACAGAGTGGAATGTGATGCCGAGGTTATCGATCACGGTCATGTTGTACTTGGGTACCGACACATCAGAACTGATTATGATGACTTCAGAGGAAATTTCACATACAATGCATCAGGATATATTGGCTTTAAATTTGAATTTTAAATTTCTAACTTTTTTACAGCCTCTATCACTTCAGAGGCTGTAATCCCTTTCATACAGTCATGATGTTTCAGCGGGCATTCCCTCTTCATACAGGGGCTGCATTCAAGTTCATGCCTTACTATTATACTTTTTTCATTTTTCCACTGTGAAGTCTCTTTGTATTTTGTCGGTCCAAAAATAGCAACGGTCGGCACTCCGTAGGCAGCAGCCACATGCATAGGTCCGCTGTCATTGGTTATAAAAAGAGAACAGCCGCCGATATTGGCACACAACTCCTTTATATTTGTTTTTCCGGCTAAATTTGTATAGTTGTTTACATGTAAAGCTTTGAGATTATCTTCTATCTCTTGTGCCATTTGCACTTCATTGGGCCCGCCGAATATTATGATGTCATACTGTTTGCTAAAATAAGTCGCAACTTCGGCAAAACGTTCAGGATACCATCTTTTTGCACTGCCATAAGTTGCGCCGGCATTGATGCCAAGTGTCGGTTTTTCAAAACTTTTTGGCTTTATGTAAAGCTTGAGCGGTGGAATTTCCTGGGTAAAATCATCTACATTGACCATGGCAATCTGTGTGTATTGCTCTACTAAATGTTGGTTTGTTCTGATCTTTGGCGTATGTGAAAGAAGCAGTCTTGAATGCCATGAAGCCCTTGCACAGCAAATGACGGTGTTTGTAAATCGCAGTAACAGTGTAGAATGGATTTGATTCCGAAAGCTGACTGCCAGATGAAAAGTTCCCAACTCTTTTGCCAGTTTGTAGGTTGCCATAAAACGTGAAGGGGCTTTTTTTGTCTCATCAACAATGGCACGTTCACATAAAGGATGGTGTTTGAGCGCTTCTATGCTGACATAACTGCCGACAAAGGTAAACTGCGCATTGGGATATTTTAAAGTCAGAAGTTCTATGGCCGGGGTTGCCATAATGGCATCACCCAGCCAGTTTGGTAAAATGATTAATATTCTCATATTAGATACGCTCGCTTGCATTGACCTGTTTCCCTACCTCTTTTGTAATGAAAATATATAAAGGGGAAGAGCCGACAGTCAAGGTTTCGTCTTTAATTTTTTCACCGGTTTTGGAGTAAATATCAAAGAACTCTTGATTTTGGAGGGTTGTTTCTTTGAGTGACCAGTGAATTTGAAGTATCTTGTCATTGACAAGCACCTGCATAATGTAGTAGCCTCTTTTAATATCCATGCGTAAAAACTGGGCATTTTCAAGTGTTTGAACCATGTACATGTAAGTATAAAAAGCTTCTCTTTTTTTGATTCCTTCTCTGTTGTCAACCAGACCGTAGCCCGGAGCGATGAGCTGATGCCAAGAGACAGAATCGACCTGCTGAGAAGCAAAAGCTAAAAGATAATAGCGCAGCATATAATCAGCATAGAGTGTTTCACTGACACATTCATACTCGCTTGTCGGTGCATAAGGTGCCGTATTTGAGAGAGGCCAGTTCACTTCGGTTACATGTAACTCCTGTTTTGTCTTTAAAGAGAGCCATACGAGAGTGCTCAGCAGGGCGATTTTATCGCTTAGGGTAAATCCGAGCTGTGTATTTTCAGGGGCACCACGCCTGTCAACATATAAAAGTGCCGCTATACCGTCATATCTGCATTTGCAAAAGTTAAAAAGAGTGTGTACGGTAAAGTAAAATTCAAAATCTATAACACCGCTGCCAAGGAGTCGGATATCTGGAAATTCATTTTTTTTCAAATCATACGCAACTTTATAAAAAGCAAGATATTCGCGTACCGAAAAAAATCCCCATTTTGCACGGTTGATTGTTGAACCGATTTCATAGCGTGTTACGGAGGTGCCCAAGCTTGTAAAGATTATATGTAAGTCATTTTTAAGGAGTTGTAAATCTTCTATATGTTCACGGTCCTGCAGGATTTTAAGGATAATCTGCTTGTCGCTGTTTTGCTTTATAAATGTCGCAAGCTCATCAAGTTGGTCCATCTCCCAGAGTTTAAAACGGACAAGGATGCTTTTTACTTTCAACTCATCAAGCATTGCCTGTGTCTCTTGAGTGTTTTTCTGCCAGTCAACACCTAAAGAGAAAAAATTTGCTGTATTAATCTCTTTTCTTTTGACAAAGGGCATCATCAAAATACTCAAGGGAAGAATAATCAATGAAGAGACAAATGTGAAAAGCAAAGAAAACTTCTCTTTTTTACGCATAGATTTTTTGTATCTCTTGTCTTGCAGCAGTGCCGGTTGGTCGGAATAGTCATCCCAGGTAAAAGGTTTTTTCATAAGTGGCATTATATCTATTTTAAGATAAAATACTTAAAAATTATGAAGTTTTGGAATCAGGACTTGCTGTAGTCTCGGATGAAAGTAAAAAAATGCAACAGCCGGCACTGAAGTACCGGTTCCTGGAAATATTTCACAACCTGAGCTTTAGTCTCAATATCATTACGTTAAGAGGCTTTTTCGGAACCCGTACTTCAGTGCGGGCTTTTAGTTTTGAATTTTTTTGTTAGGATAATATGAAATGCGTATACTGGTAGTAAGAACAGATAAACTCGGCGATTTTATAACAGCACTGCCGGCTATGTATGTCCTCAAACAGCATAATCCTGACAATAAAATCATAGCACTTGTTGCCCCAATGAACAAAGCATTGGCACTTACATGTAGTTTCATTGATGAGGTGATAGTCGATGATGGACAAAGCTCCGTTTTCTCACTTGCCAAAAAGCTGAAAAAAGCAAATATTGATGCCTCGGTGACACTTTTTTCAAATACAAGAGTGGCACTTGCACAGTTTCTCTCAGGCATACAAACCAGAATAGCCCCTGCAACAAAAATAGCACAGATATTTTATAACAAGCGGGTCAAGCAAAGACGCTCTGAAGTGAAAATGGCTGAGTTTGAATACAATCTTGCACTGACACAAATCCTTTTTTCGGATATTAAACTGCAATATCCAAAACCACTGCTTCAATTTGATGATGCCCAAAAGGAATATGAAAAGTTTTGCCAAAAGTACAATATAACAAAAGAAGCGATTGCCTTTCATGTCGGTTTTGGCGGTTCTTCGGATGCCAACTGGAATTTGGATGAGTATGAAATACTGATTCGTGAAGCCTTACATGTAAACAGATACAGCGTAGTACTCACTTTTGGACCGGATGAAAAAAGCCTGAAAGAGGAGATGCAAAAGCGCCTGCAAGGCACCGATGCTGCTTTTTATCTCTCAAATTATGGCATAGTAAATTTTGCAAAACTTATCAGCAGTTTTAAACTTTTTGTTTCTACTTCTACAGGCACCTATCATCTGGCATCTTTGGTAGGAACACCGACAATGACTTTTTTTGGTGATTCAAAGTTTGCAAGTGCTGCGCGTTGGAAAGCTATAGGAGATGAAAAACTGCAAAAACATTATATGCTGCCGAGTGATGAAGCCAAGCGTGCAGAGATGTTTGAAACAGTGAAACAGGATTTGTTAAATGTGTAAAAATATGCAGGCATGCACCACAGCCGGCACTGAAGTACCGGTTCCAAAAAACACTGTGGAACCCAGAAATTTAACGCTAAAGCATAACTTGTGAGAAAAACTAAATTTTTTTCTGTAGTCTGGGCTGAGCGTAGCAAGAAAATTGTAACAGCAGATACTGAAGTTGTGTTTCGGAGAAATATTTTGGAATCGGTACTTTAGTGCCGACCGGGTTTTTTGTCTTTTAGTTCTTTGTTGAGTTCATAAAGTTTGATATATTTATAAAAATTTGTCACCATATGCGAATAGGCGATGACAAGTCCTACATAGCCGTCTCGAAATCCCTGTTTGAAAAAGTATGTTTTTATAAATGAATACGCTCCGTTAAAAAAAGCTTTGGCAGGGGAGGAGCTTTTTTTTCCTGCATTGTTTTGTGCAAAAAGAGTGGAGTAGGTATTTGCTTTATTTACAAACTGCTCAATACTTTGGTAGCTGTAATGCAGGACATTTCCCTCTAAGAGTTCTGTTTGTAAATCCTGAGTGATAATATCTTCATGGACATCATTGTCGTTATACTTGGTAACGGTTTTGTTATAAAGACGCTTGATTTTCTGATTGTTCCATCCACAGTGTTTGACCTCCGTGTTTTTATAAAATGCTCTGAAATTAAGGATATAAACAGTCTGTGTATCAAGTTGTTTTGTTTGCAGAGTCTGAAGCAGTTTGGCATCAATCACTTCATCACTGTCAATGATAAGAATCCAGTCATTTTTGGCAAAATCTGCCGCTTTGTTTTTAGTCCAGCCAAAGCCTTTAAATTCGCCTTGTACCAAGTTCACATTTGAAAATTCTTTTGCAATTTCAATAGTTTTATCATGTGAACCGTTGTCATATACTACAACATCATCAAATTCACACAGGGATTGGAGTGTCTTTTGTATAGTTGTTTCGTTGTTTTTGGCCAAAACGACAACAGAGATGTTACCAATCAATTTTTTTTCCTTTAAGTCGTTTTTTGAAATTCTTTCTTTTTTTGTTCTGAACAGAATACTTTATGACCTTTTGTGCGAAATCTTCTTTCACTTTGTGGTGTTGTATATACTCTTTTGCGATTACATGTAGGTCTGCATCACTTGCCCAAAGTTTTGCGAAGCTTTTGGCTCTCTCTTTTTCCTGAAGAGGAAAAAAGTCCATGCGATTAACATCCACAATTTTAAATATATACTCTCTGCCCTCTTTTTTTATCAAAATATTTCCCGGTGAATAGTCATTGTGAAATATATCGGCATTGTGCAGTTGTAAGCTAAATCGTGCAAAGGCTTTTAAAATATCTTCTTTGTTTGGAAAGTTTTCATCAAGCAGTGGCTCTCTTATTGTAAAGTCGTAGTCAAATTTTTCTGCTACAAAGTAGCTCTGAGCTAAAAGCCCTTGTTGGTAAAGCTCAATATATCCGATTGGTTCAGGTGCAAATTTTCCTATTTTCAGAGAGTTGTCATAGGATTTTTTCGCTTTTGAATCTCGAAAATAAGTATAAAAAATGCGACGAAAGAAATTTGGAATTTTAAAAGATTTGACAACAGTCTGTAGCTCTTTGTAAGAAATTATTTTTAGTTCATTACGGGCTTTGTGAATAGAGTTTTTGTTATCCCTGAAATATTTTTGTATGTGCAACAAAAAATCTTTCAACTCATTTTCAAAAGACGGATTTAGTTTGTATTTCATAGAACTCTCATAAATAATTTTGTATAATCTTTTCATTATACAAAAAAAGGGATTATATTGAAGTTAAATTTCAGAAGAGGCAGTGCTTATGCTTCAAAATATGCCAGAGAATATTTAAAAGATAAAAAACCGAAAGATATAAAAAGTATAACCGTAATCCGACATGCGGCAATTGGCGATTTTATGAATATACGCCCTTTTTTGATTGAACTTCGCAAATTTTTCCCTAATGCCAAAATAACTTTAAGTGTCATAAAGCATTACATGTACGGAATTCCCGAGGATTTGATAGATGAGTTACATGTAATGAGCAGATACAAAGAAGATGGCTCTAAGACAGGAATATTTAGAAGAATCAAAGAAGCAAAAAAGCTTCCTCCTCAAGATATTATATTTGATTTGACCGATAGCACAATCACTCTTTTGCTTGTATTTTTGGCTCAGGCAAAATTAAAAATAGGCTACCCGTATAGAACTATTAGAAGAATGTTTTTTGATATAGCAACACTAAGAAGTGATTTTGTTGTGGAGGCTGTTTCTGTGGAACACATGCTCAATATTTTAGGGACAAAAACAGAGTTTCCGCTTCATTACGGGTTGGAAAAAATGTACCCAAAAACAGAGGATCTCAAACAAATTGTTTATTTTGCCGGTGCTTCGACAAAAAGCAAGTGTTGGGAGGCAGATAAGTTTGGGGAGTTAATTGCAAAGATGTCCCAAAACTATCAGGATTATGATCATGTTATTCTTCAGGGTATCGGCAAAGATGAAAAATTTTATGAAATTTATGAACCGCTTAAAGAGAGAAAAAACATAAAACTTCAAGAAGTTATGCCTATAGAAGAAGTAATGCAGTTTTTGGCAAACAGCCGATGCCTTGTTTCTAATGACACAGGTGTGCGAAATATGGGCATTGCGTTAGAAATTCCGACAGTAGGCATCTTTTTTCATATACCGCCGTTTCGATATTGGCCACGAGAAGAGAAACACGACTGTGTTTTTAATGTTGAATATGCTTCACCGGAAGTTGCAGATGTATTTGCCACTACAAAACAACTCATAGACAAACTGTATGAAAAATAAAAATATTTTAGAATTGTGTCTGGCACACGGGCTGGGCGGGCTTGAGATGTTTGTGGCAAGTTGTTATGAAGAATTTTCTAAAAAGACTACATGTAAAGTGGTCGTAGCACCACAAAGCAAACTTGATAACTATCTTGAAATAAATGACAAATTTACCCTAAAAAGAAATAAGTTTTTTCCATTTATACCGGCTTTGCAACTGTCAAAATATATAGATGAAAATGACATTGATATAGTACATTTTCACTGGAGCAAAGATATTCTAACAGCTGTTTTGGCAAAAATACTGAGTAAGAAAAAACCAAAATTAGTGCAGAGTAGGCATATGGGGATGACACGATTTAAAGATGACTTTTACCATAAGTGGCTTTATAAAAATATTGATATGATACATGCGGTAACTCTGCAGGTGAAAAAACAGCTTGAAAAATTCATTCCTGCCGAAGTGAGACCAGAGGTTGAGATGGTCTACCTGGGTGTAAAAGCTCCGAAGACAGATGCAGATAAAGTGTCCGAATTACGACAAAAATATCAACTTGAAGGTGCCTTTGTTGTAGGAATTGTCGGGAGAATAGAAAAAGGTAAAGGACAGTATAAGGTTTTAGAAGCTGTAGCAAGGTTAAAAGATGCAAATATAAAAGCAGTTGTTGTGGGAGCTTTTATGGATGATAAATATGCACAGGAGTTGCAGGCATATGTAAAAAAACTGGGTATACAACAGCAAGTGATATTTACCGGTTTTACAAAAGATGTGAATGAGCATATGCAACTTTTTGATGTAAATGTGCTTGCTACGGAAAACGAAACATTTGGACTTGTAGTGATTGAAGCAATGGCAAACAAAATTCCGGTTATAGCTACATGTAAAGGGGGACCTTTGGAAATTATAGATGAGGGTGTGGATGGACTGCTGTTTGACGGAAGTGTAGATGATTTGGGAGAAAAAATCCGACTTTTACATAATGATTTACATGTAAAGGAAGGAATTGCCCAAGCAGCTTTTAAAAAAGTAAAAGAAAAGTTTGATTATACTGCACAGCTTGAGAAACTCTACGGAGTAATGAAATGAAAAAATTTACACCCCTTCAAAAGCTCCGTAATAAAATAAGAATCAAAGGCAGCGTTACTTTGTCGCTTGCAAAAAATGCAAAAATTACCAACTGTGATATTTCTATAAAAGGAAAAAATAACAGTCTGACTATTGAAGACGGTGTGACCATACGATACACACAAATAGAAATTTTAGGAGATAACTGTTCCATATATATAGGTAAAAATACTATTGTAGGTCACGGTTGTTATCTCTCAGCAAAAGAGGGCAAAAAATTAGTTATTGAAGATGAGTGTATGTTGTCTAGAAATGTGAAAATTATGACTTCGGACGGGCATTTTATTTATGTCGATACTACTGTTATTAATGAAGGAAAAGACATTGCAATAGGCAAACACGTCTGGCTTGCTGATAACGTTACTGTTTTAAAAGGAGTAGATATAGGAGAGGGGAGTGTGATAGGCATCAATGCTACTGTGACAAAAAATATTTCTGCTTTTTCTATTGCTGTCGGCAATCCGGCTGTTGTTGTGAAAAAGGGTATCACGAACTGGATGCATTAATGATTCCAACTTATATTTTCCTTTAAAATTTCAGCAGGATTACCGGCAATAATACTTTTTTTTGTAGTGAAAGATTTTGTAATTGTTGTATTCGCACCGACAATACAGCCATCCGGAACTACAGACCCCTTGAGTATCAAACTGCTCGCCCCTATCCAGACATTATTGCCAATAGTGATTTTTTTATCTTGATTGATAACACTATGCTGCGCATTGTAAATAGCATGTTGGTCAGTATCCATAAGAATGCTTTGCCATGCTATCATAGTATTGTTTCCGATTTCAATCTCTTTTGCACAGATTATGATGGCGTCACCGGTGATATCAAACCTGTCTCCTAAAGTAAGGTTTCCGCTGACCATTATTTTTGCACCTACGCCAATTTTTGTTTTGCCCTGAAAATGAATCTTTCCTGTAATTTTTAAAATAGTGCGTTCATAGGCATAATCCATCATATCTGTCCCACCAAAACCTATACGAACAATGCCAGTTTTTACTTTGGAGAGTTGCACTTTTCCAGATAAAGAACGCAGTTTTGTTTTACGGGAAATTATTATAGGCAGAAAAACTGCCTGTGAAAGTGGCAGAAGTCTCAGGTTGACATAAATACTTTTTGGAAGTCCTGCAGTATATCGTATGAGTTTTACTATTTTGTCTATGTTCATGATTTTGTAAGCACCTCTTTATTTATTTGAAAAAGTGTACACAAATAAAATTAAAAAAGGTATAATTAGTGTATGAAAAATAGTAATCCTTTTTTATCCATAGTTGTTCCCTGTTACAATGAAGAAGATGTTATAGATATATTTTTGAACAAAATTTTCTCTGTTTTAGCATATATTGATGAAGATTTTGAAATCGTTTTTGTCAATGACGGGAGTCATGACAGTACTTTGTCTGTGCTTAAAGAAAAATCCAAAGAGTATGACAATGTCCGTGTTATCAACCTCTCAAGAAACTTTGGCAAAGAGGCGGCACTTACGGCAGGGCTTGATACATCCAAAGGGGAAGTTGTCGTTCCTATAGATGTTGATTTGCAAGATCCGCCTGAGCTGATACTTGATTTTATCAAAAAATACAAAGAAGGCTATGACGTAGTCGTCGGTAAGCGTGTCGATCGTACAACCGACAGTACTGCCAAACGTATCAGTGCCGAGTTTTTTTATAAAATCCATAATAAAATTTCAGATATTGAGATTCCGCATAATGTTGGTGATTACAGGTTAATGTCGCGACGTGTTGTCAATGAGCTGAAAAAACTGCCAGAGAGTCAGCGTTTTATGAAAGGGCTTTTTGCCTGGCTCGGGTTTAAAACAGCGGTGGTTGAGTACAAAAGAGACGCGCGTATTGCAGGAGACAGCAGTTTTAACGGTTGGAAGCTTTGGAACTTTGCGCTTGACGGTATCACAAGTTTTTCAACGGCACCGCTTCGTGTGTGGCTCTACATCGGTTTAGGACTTGCTTTTATCTCTTTTGTCTATGGTTCATGGATTATCTTAAAAACGCTTTTGTTTGGCGCAGACACTCCAGGGTATGCTTCTATGATCACTGTAGTACTCTTTTTAGGAGGTATTCAGCTGATGGGCATAGGAATACTCGGCGAGTATATCGGCAGAATATATGTAGAGTCAAAAAACAGACCGATTTATATAGTAGAAGATGAATATTAAAAGTCATATGCTTCAGCTGGCAAAATACGGCTTTTTTGGAGTGCTCGCAACACTTGTGCATCTTCTGACTGCATGGGCGATTATTTATTTTTTTGCGGCTTCAGTATTTGTTGCCAATACTTTTGCATTTTTTACAGCCTTTGTCTTTTCTTATGTTTTTCAGACTTTATATGTCTTTCACAGCACTTTTCATTTTAAAAAATTAATGAAATTTTTTTTGGTGCAGTATGGAACTTTTTTAGCTTCGTATTTTCTTTCCGATGCTTTTCCTGTACAAAACAGTTATTTGCACACACTCCTGATAGTTGCTATAATGCCACTTATAACATTTGTTGTTCATAAGTTTTGGACATTTAAATAATTTTTTTGTCAATTTAAATGGCTTTGTGCTTTTCAATTTTAAAGCTTAGGTTCCAAGTATTTAAAAAAGGAAATTGATTTGTTTTTAGAAAAAAGATTTAGTATTATTCAGATAAGTTTACTTGTTTTGGGTCTGTTTTTGGCATGGTTTTATGCGCAGCATCAAATCCTCACCGGTGATCAGACACAAATGCTTTATAAAGGGTATATGGGTGCATATAAACATGTCTGGATAAATTACGGTAATGCGGCAAGTGCGGTCGGAAATGTCCCCGGAAGTATGATTTCGTATGTGGTGGCTCTGCCTGTGATGCTCTATGATTCGCCGATGTCACCGATGTTTTTTTTGATATTTTTGCATCTTGCTTCTTATTTTCTCTTAGACAGTGTTTTAAAAGATATTTACAAAACAGATATTCGTCTGATTTTTTTGGTACTCTACTGGCTCAATCCCTGGTTTTTATTTGAAAACATTTTATACAATCCTTCTTATCTTTTTTTCTTTTCTGCCCTGCATATTTGGACCGCCTACAAACAGCGTGAAAAAAGTTCTTTTGTTTATTCTCTTTTACATGTAACAGCCATAGGATTGGCTTTGCAGTTTCATTATTCGTGGATTATACTTGCGCTTATTTCGCTCTATCTGCTTTACAAAAACATGGTAAAGGTAAATTGGTACGGGGTGTTTTTTGGAACGCTTATTATTGGTATCTCTTTAGTCCCATATTTGCAAACTGTGATGCAAAACAGTGCAATAATCCATCATGCTGATGATACGGGACGGTATATAGGCTGGGGCGGAGTACATGTCTATCCTGTCCTGAAATCATTTCTTTACTGGCTGCGCTACGGCTCTTTTTTCTTTCCAAACAAGCTCATCGCCAGTGCACATTTTGATTGGCTGGGGGCTTCGCATTTTGTGCAGATGATTTTTGTGTATGGGTATAAAGCGCTTGTTTTTTCAGTGGGTGCTTTTACAATTTACATCTCTTACAAAGCAAACAGATATTTTTACACACTTGTCAAAGGAAAAATATTTACAAGACACCAACCCATAGAAACAAAACAGGAATGGCTGCTTCTGTATGTGTTTGGCGCACTTGTCGGGGTATTTGTCAGTTCTGTTTTATCGCCGATAATTTTTAGCTACTGGCATCTTATTATCGTTTTTCCTTTCGCCATTCTTCCTGTTGTGATTTATCTTAAAGAGTATGGGCAAAAGTATATGCCAAAATTATTGATTTTTATTGTGTTGTATTTTACTTTTATCAATATAATGGGTGCGTTAGACAGTCGAAAATACTCTATCAATACCAATTACATTCAAGATACTAAAGCGTATATCAAAAAAAGTGTCACTTAATATAAAATTAGATTTCATTTGAAACTCATATGCTTTTATGAGTTCTTCAACACTTTTTGGAGATAATCCAATGAATTATTGACAGAGGGAAGCAACAGATGGAATTAGACTTCGCAAAATTTACAAAATACTCCAAGCCGGGACCAAGATATACCTCCTATCCTACAGCGTTGGAATTTAATGATGCCTTTGGTTATGACGAATATATAAAAAAACTGCAAACACAGGATTCTTCTCGTCCTTTGAGCCTTTATTTTCATTTACCGTTTTGTAAAAATGCCTGTTATTTTTGTGGATGTAATGTTGTTTTTACCTCAAAAGAAGATAAAATGATTCGGTACATGGAGTATCTCAAGCGTGAACTGAAAATTCTCTCAGAACATTTGGACTGTAAACGAGATGTGATTCAAATGCATTTTGGCGGAGGCACGCCTACTTTTTTTTCTGCCGCACAGCTAGATGAAATCATAAGTGAAATCAAGTCCTATTTCCCGAATTTTGTTGCAGATGCAGAGATTTCCTGTGAAATAGACCCGCGCCATATCAATGAAGAGCAAATGCGTGTGATGAGTGAACACGGATTTAACCGTGTAAGTTTTGGTATTCAGGATTTCAATGAAAAAGTGCAAGTTGCTGTGCATCGTGTCCAGCCCTACAATATTACAAAAGATGCAATGGATTTGGCACGCAAATACAATATGCACTCAGTCAATGTTGACTTGATTTACGGGCTGCCTTTTCAAACCCTCGATACTTTCAAAGAGACGCTTTCCTTGGCACTGACTTTAAATCCCGACAGATTTGCGGTATTTAACTATGCGCATGTGCCATGGCTGAAAAAAACAATGCGCAAGATAGATGAAACGACTTTGCCGCGTCCTGAAGAAAAACTGCAGATTATGCAGTACACGATTGACTTTTTAACTAAAAACGGCTATAAAATGATAGGAATGGATCACTTTGCAAAACCTGAAGACGAGCTTTTCAAGGCGATAGACAAAGGCGAGTTGCATAGAAACTTTCAAGGCTATACAACCAAAGGCGGTGCAGATTTAATAGGTGTGGGACTCACGTCTATCGGTGAAGGTGTTGATTACTATGCTCAGAATTTTAAAGATATGCCTTCGTATGAAGCAGCAATTGATGCTGGCAAACTGCCGTTTGAACGTGGTGTTGCATTGAGTGAAGATGATATGATTCGCCAGCATGTCATTATGGAACTCATGAGTAATTTCAAGCTTGATATTAAAAGATTTGAAGCACTATTTGGGTTGGAATTTAAAAAGTATTTTGAAGATGCACTTTTGGATTTAAAACCTTTTATGGAAGAAGAATTAATAACAATGAATAATGAGTATATAGAGTGTTCTCCAACAGGCACCCTGCTTATTCGAAATATTGCCATGCCTTTTGATGCCTATATGAAGCGTCATGCGGGCAGTGATAAAACATTTTCAAAGACGGTGTAAATATGAGTAAAAAACCAGAAGAAATTTTTAATTTTACAGAGATTGCTGATGATTGTGTCAAATGCGGGAAGTGTATTCCTGTGTGCACCATTCATAATGTCAATGCGGATGAGGTGACTTCTCCGCGTGGATTTATAGATCTTTTAGGCGCATACAAACGTGGAAATCTGGAGCTTGACAAGACGGCAAAAGATATTTTTGAGAGCTGTTTTTTATGCACGGCCTGTGTTGAAGTGTGTCCGAAATCACTGCCGACAGATATGATAATAGAACAGGTGCGCAGTGACATTGCACAGAAATTCGGTATAGCCTGGTACAAAAAAGCCTTCTTCTTACTTTTGCGTCACAGATGGCTCAATGATATTGCCTTTAAGCTTGGGTATACCTTTCAAACCTGCGGATTTAAAATCAAAGATGATATTAACTCTATGACATCACGTTTCAATCTGCCAATTATAAAATCTGACAGATTGATGCCGAGTTTGACAAAAACATCTTTTTTAAATTCCTATCCTGAAAATATAAACAACGGCGGAAAGCGAAAAGTAGCTGTTTTTATAGGCTGTCTGGCAAATTATAATTACAAAAGCATAGGGGATTCTCTTTTAGAAATTTTAGAAGTGCTTGAAATTGACGCATTTTTGGCAAAAAGTCAAAAATGCTGTTCTGCTCCTGCCTATTTTACAGGTGATTTTGATACAGTTGATGCAAATGCGAAGTTTAACATAGAATACTTTGAGAGTTTTGCCAAAGATGTTGAGGCTATTATCGTTCCCGAGGCTACATGTAGTGCAATGCTCAAGATAGACTATGAACACTACTTTCATGACCAACCGGAATGGAAAGCCCGTGCTAAAGCGGTTATGGAGAAGGTTTTTATGGCTACGGAGTGGCTGCAGCATCATACACATCTTGAACATCTCCTGGCATCCAAGAAAAAAGCAAGTCCGATTGTAACCTACCATGACCCTTGTCATGCGAAAAAGATGCAGGGGATTCACGAAGAACCGAGAAATCTGATTCGCCAAAACTATAAAATAGTGGAGATGAGTGATCCGAATCTATGCTGTGGATTTGGCGGTGTGACCATGCAGACAGAAAAGTATCATTTTGCAAAAGCGGCAGGTGTGCCAAAAGCAGCCATGATTCGAGAAACAAAAGCAGAGATTGTCAGTGCAGAGTGTAGTGCCTGTCGTATGCAGATAAACAACTCTATGCACAATGCAGGGGTTGAGACGGTCTTTAAAAATCCTATTGAACTTATAGCCGAGGCATTGAAAAACTAAGATGGAGCATTTTGTCTGGAACGCTGACCCGATATTATTTTCATTCGGTCCTTTGCAGGTGCACTGGTACGGACTTTTGTTTGCTGCAGCGATACTTTCGGGTTTGGAGTTTATGAAATGGGTCTATCGTTTGGAAAACAAAGATGAAAACACGATAGAACCACTTTTTTTGTATGCGGTTGTCGGAATAGTTATAGGAGCAAGACTCGGTCATGTTCTGTTTTATGATCCGGGCTATTATTTTGCACATCCGATGAAGATTTTTGCGGTATGGGAAGGCGGACTGGCTTCTCATGGTGGAGGTCTTGGTGTTTTGATGGCTCTGTATTACGGATGTAAAAAGTATAAAACAGACTTTTTATGGCTGATTGACCGGCTTGTAATCCCCACGGCACTTTTTGGTTTCTTTGTCCGTATGGGCAATTTTATGAATTCCGAAATCCTTGGAAAACCGAGTGAGCTGCCTTGGGCGATAGTATTTCAAAGAGTCGATATGATTCCAAGGCATCCCGTGCAACTTTATGAGGCTTTTTCGTACCTTTTTATCTTTTTTGTGCTGGCATTTATCTATAAAAGAAACTACAAGAAACTGCAAAAGGGTTTTTTGTTTGGACTTTTTCTTGTTTTGGTTTTCAGTGCAAGATTTTTGATAGAGTTTGTCAAAGTACGACAGGCTGATTATTCTTTAGGCATTGATTTGACAACCGGACAGCTGCTCAGCATTCCATTTTTGATTGTAGGATTAGGTTTTATGCTGTGGAGTTACAAGAAGAGTCAAAAGGCTTAAAATATAACTTCAATATCATAAAGCCAAGCAGTTTACCTGTCTGAATAATGTTTCTTTTTGTCTTTTTCAACAGATTGTTTCCAAAGAAAGTTTACCAAAAAATATCCTGCAAGTGAACCAAAAACAGAATATATTGCAGTGCCAAAATAAAGAGGTATAAAAATATTGTCCAAATTGTTTGAAAACCACTCGAGTGTCATTTGTACAGGTTCCGGTTGTATGCCAAGCAAAAAAGAACCGGTCAGGTATTCCATATAGTACATTGGGGGCATTGTCAAAGGATTGCTCAGCCAGCACATTGCAAGGGCTACCGGTACGTTGAATCTTACAAAAGGAACAAAAAGCAAAACAGCCGCCATCTGCATGGGCATAGGAATAAATGCTATAAAGAGACCTATAAGTACACCGCGTGAAATCATTTTACGGTTTGTTGCAAGATACTCCGGGGGTATTTTATATTTTTTTATCAGATCTCTGAGTTTTTTATGTTTGGAGGTTTTTTTTAAAGTTTTTCTTATCATCTCTGTACTTGTTTTATATAAATTATATTTGACTTGGATTATAGCAGGAGAGAGCTTATAAATAGCAGTGAAAAATGTTTTAGTGCAGGTCTGCACTCGGTTTGTCTATATAATAACCCTGTGATTTGTTTACACCCATTTTTATGAGTTTTTCATGTATCTCTTTCGTTTCAACATATTCTGCTATTGTTTTTATATTCATCTCTTTGGCAAAGGAAATGATGACGGAGGTCAAAACTTCCGAACTTTTGTTCTTCAGAATTGACTTGATAATACTGCCGTCTATTTTGATAAAATCTGCCTGCAGTTTCATCAGGTATTCAAAGTTTGAGTATCCTGTGCCAAAATCATCTATGGCAATACGGCATCCGTAGGATTTCACTTTTTTGATAAAGCGTTCAACGGTGTCAAAGTTTTTTATACTTTCACTCTCGACAATTTCAAAAATAACTCTCTCTCCTATGCCATAGCTTTGCAGCATTTGAAAAATATATTCATTCATATTGTGGTCCAGAATGTCTTCGATGGTTAAATTAATGGAAAAATCATAGGTATTGTCTTTAAACGCTTCAAAACTCTTTCTGATGACAATTTTTGTCAGTTTTTTATAAAGTTTGGCTTTTTTTGCAATTTCCAAAAAGTGCCATGGTGTTACAATGTTTCCTTTCTTGTCTACAAGCCGTATCAGTGATTCGTATTTGGTGACTGTACGCGTTTTGTTATCCATAATAGGTTGAAAAAACATAATGATTCTGTTCTCCAAAATGGCATCTTTTATCTCCTGAATCCATTTTAGATTATTTTCATATTCTTCGTTGAGTGAGGCTTCATCATTGTAAAAAACGATGTTTTTTGACTCTTTTTTTGCAAGTTTGAGTGCCATATTTGCTGTAGGCAAGAGAAGTTCTGTCTCTTCAAAAGAGATACCGACTGTTATGTTTAAATAGATGTCATGGTCTTCAATGGTAAGAGGATGTTTGTGTATTTCGTCTATAAGTTTTGTGAGATTATTTTTGAGTGTGTCGCGGTTTTTCTCTTTGGAGAGTAAAACAAACTCGTCACCACTGAGTCTGAACAGTTTGCATTCCGGATTTTTTTTAAGATTTTCCTGCAAAAATTCAGAAAATTTTACAAGAACCTTGTCCCCGAATTTTTCACCATAAAGATCATTTATCTGGCTAAAAGTATCTATGTTTATCAAAAGAAGCGAGAAATTGTTTATCTCCTTTTTTGCTTCTATCAATGCCCGCCTGTTTGGCAAACCTGTCAGAGAGTCTGTGTAAAACATCTTTGTTAACTCATCCTGGGTATATTCCATGAGTTCATTGTGTTTTTCTTTGAGTTTTTCTTTTGTATGTAAATCTGTTTTTCGAATAAAATATTTGAGTAAAAGATAGATACCGCATAAAGCGGCAGTAACATTTAAAAAGAAAAAAACTTCCTGTGCAAGCGGTGGTATGGTGTGATTGTAATGTGTGATAAGAATAGGGTCTATGACGACTGACAACATCACCAGGGCTACAAATGAGTAGAGCCAGTACTGAGACTTTTGCTCTTTTTCATGAATAAGCGAGGCTATAGGAGCAAAAAATGCCCAAATCATGACATAGCTTCCCTGCGCGAAGCCTCCTAGGGTCCACATGAGCAGAAACGGTAAAATAAGAACCAGCAACATTTGGACTCTCTGAACGATTAGCAAATTTTTATTTCGCTTGTAACACCAAAGGTTTACAAATGAGACACAAGAGTAAAAAAGAGGAATAAGTGCCGGAAGATACTGTTCAAAAGCGATATAAATAAGAGCCCAGACAAGACTTACGGGCCCTATAATCATCGGTACTATAATAATAGATGCTTCTTTGAGTTCATCTTCGCTGACCTGCTCAGTGTTAAGTAGTATATGTAAATAATGTTTATAGGCTTGAATCATTCGCTAACTTTTAATTTTTCAGTAATTATATCACAAATTTATCACAAGTATTGCTGAAACAGCTATTAAATTTTATTATCTGATTTATAAATAAAATGTGATAGAAAGGGGAGAAAATATGGTAAAATTAGATATATTAATTGAGGGAAGAAAATGTCATTTGAAAAGCTGGGAGTTTTTAAGCCGTTACTGGATGCTATAAAGGATTTGGGCTATACAGAGCCTACTCTGGTGCAAACAAGGGCTATCCCCTTGGTACTGGCAAAAAAAGATGTTTTTGCCACAGCACAGACAGGAACAGGCAAGACAGCTGCTTTTGTTTTGCCGATACTGCAAAAACTGAGAAAACCTGTGCAGGGCAAAGGAGTCCGTGCTGTTATACTTTCTCCTACACGGGAGTTGAGTATACAGATACATGATGATATTTCGGATTTGTCAAAATATATGGAGATTCGGACAACGATTCTGGTTGGCGGCAAAGATTTGCAAAAGCAGCGTGAAGCCTTGAAAAAGGGAACGGAGATTGTTATTGCAACACCCGGACGCTTGCTTGAACATATAGAAAACGGTTTGAGTCTCAAAGATGTGGAAATTTTTGTGCTTGATGAAGCGGACAGAATGTTGGATATGGGTTTTACCAAAGATATCCGAAAAATTCATCCGCTTATGCCAAAGAGACACCAGACACTTCTTTTTTCGGCAACATTCAGTGACAAGGTACGCAGGCTCTCTAAATTGATTTTGACCAAACCGGCGTTTATCGAAACGGCGAAAAAGAACACAACAGTAGATACAATAAATCAGGTGGCTTATCTTGTGGATACTGAGAGAAAAGCTGAACTGTTGGCGTATTTGATAGGGTCTAGAAACTTTCCTCAGGTTTTGGTTTTTACAAGAACAAAAGCAAGTGCCGACAGACTTTTTGAAGAACTGCAAAAAGACGGACTAAAATGCGGGATTCTTCACGGAGACAGAACAAAAGCAAACCGCTTAAAAACACTCAAACAGTTTAAAGAGGGCAAAACAAGAGTATTGGTGGCAACCGATATTGCTTCACGCGGTTTGGACATAGAAGAGTTGCCCTATGTCATTAACTACGAATTGCCTTCAATCCCGGAGGATTATGTTCACAGAGTAGGGCGTACAGGGCGTGCCGGACGCGAAGGTGAGGCAATCTCTCTCATTGATATTTATGAAAAATATGACATAAAAGACATCGAAAAGCTCATAGGACAAAAAATTCCCCAGGAAGTGGTCGAGGGTTTTGAACCGGATCCTACGATACGAAGAAAAGATGTGGACGAAGTCAAACTCAAGGCGGAACATAAAAAACCTGAAAGTAAACGAGTTCGTCACTACAGTAAAAATACCACAGGCATACAGACGAAACGAAATCCGAAAAAGCGTAAGACAACCAAGAGGGACTAGTCTAGAATATTTGGCAGAGGCTTTCCTATATGATAGCCCTGGAGCATATCAATCCCAAGTTCTATAGCCTTGTTTTGTATTGTCTCGTCTTCTATATACTCGGCAATGGTTATAAGGTCAAGCTCTTTTGCCAAATTGATAATATTTTTAAAGAGTTTTTCATAATGTATGTCTGATGCAATATATTTGACTATGGAACCGTCAATTTTAAGATAATTGAGATTCAGTTTGATAACATTTGAAAGATTGGAATATCCGCTTCCAAAATCATCCATGGCAATTGTGATTCGGGCATCTTTTGCTTTTTGTATAAATTCACAGAGTGCATCAAAATTGTCAAACTCCTCACTTTCTAAAATCTCCAAGGTTAACTGTCCGGCAATATCTTCTTGGACTGCCTGTGTGAAAATGGCTTCGCAGAATTCTGAATTTTGAATATCCAAAGCGGAAATATTAAAAGAAAAGCTTAAAGAAGGGTTCTTTTTGGCTATTTGAATAACCTGTGTAAACATTTGCAGAGAGAGTTTATGATAAAGAGGTGTCTTTTTGGCTACATCCAGAAAATACCAGGGCGCAACAATCTCTCCGTTTTGCCTCTCTATACGCATAAGTGTTTCATATTTGATGATTTTGTGCTGCTTGACATCATATATGGGTTGCAGGTAGCTGTAGACTTTGTTATATTGCAGGGCATAATCTATATCATCCAAAATACGTTTGTTTTTTTTGTTGTGATTCATATTTTTATGATACAGGGCTAAGAGCATATTGTGCTGTTTTGCAAATTTCAAGGCTATTTCGGCATGAATAAACGGATTGGAACTCTCTACAACTTCTCCTATACCAGCTTTCATACTGAGTGTAGTTTTGTATCCCTCACAGGTAAATTTTTGTTGATGCAGAGTAGAGAGTATATCTTCTGTTTTTTGCATAAATGTTTTTATCGGCATTGTCTGTGTGTTGACTATGCAAAACAAGTCTGCATGGAGTTTATACAGTTTTAGGTTTATAGAGATGTTTTTTTGCAGCAGTTTTGCAACATATCTCAGATATTCATTTCCGTAGGCATAACCGTAAATATCATTCAGCATACCAAAATGTTCAATATCCAAAATGGCAATAAAAAAGGGAGTGTCATTGTGGTTTCTGGCTAAGTCATAAACAAGTTTTTTGGCATTTTCAAGCTGGGTAAGTGCATCAACATTGTAAGCCTTTTTAATTTCGTCTGTTTTTTGTTTCACAATACTGTTTAAGCGTTTGACAACGATGAAGTTGAAAAACATATAAAACAGAATGATAAAAAATACAGGGACAATCAGATACAGAATTTTACTTAAAAGTATATGTTTGAGTGTGATGATGTCCTGAATATTGTAATCGGCACCGACAACATATTTTTTACCGTTTTTTGTCTGTTTGAGTATGTAGACACTGTAAAAGTCTCCCCACTTGTCTTTTGAATGATTAAAAAGAGGTTGGTTGAAGTTTATCGTGTTAAAAAGCTCTTGCAGTTGAGGGTCTGTATATGTATCAAAAGAGTAGATGTCACTGCTGTTTTGTTCCAAATCTTTTTCTTTGGCACTTGAACTTGAAAATCTGATGATATTGTTTTTATCCCGGATGAAGGAGTATACATAGGCAAGACGGGTATTGCGGATAAACTGAGTGAGATTTTTAATATTTTCAAAATCTTGTGCATACGTAGGCTTGTTTGCAAGCAAATTATCATCATGATAGGTACTTTTAAGAATCAAAGGGACACTGTTTGCACCATGGAGCAGTTCTTGTCTAATATTTGCATGCAAGGCTTTTTCAGACGTACTGTAAGAGTATAACCCGTAAAGGAAGAAAAAGAGTGTATATATGAGGATAAAAATAAGTAAGTTTTTGAAATTTATTAATTTTGAATTGAACATGTGGAATTATATTATATAAATCTTTCTTATACTTTAAAATTAATGAATTTTCATGGAAAATTTAAGTAAAATATCAGTATTAAAAATAAAAGAGTAATAATGAATACAGAAGTAAAAGCAAAATATTTAAAAGATTATAAAAAGCCCGCCTATGCAATTGAGAGTGTTGATTTGCTGTTTGAATTATTTGAAGAAGAGACACTTGTTACAAACACTATGCAGATAAAAAAAACAGATGCAAGTGTGAATGATTTAACACTTGATGCTGTGAATCTGGAACTTTTAGAGCTTTCTTTAAATGATTTAAAGTTGCAGGAGAGCCGTTGTATTATCGAAGAGGAAAAACTCACTGTTCTCAATGTTCCTGATGCGTTTGAGATAAAAATAAAAAACAAAATATATCCGCAAAACAATACAGAACTTGAAGGGCTGTATAAATCAGGCGATATTTTTTGTACTCAAAATGAGCCTGAGGGGTTTAGAAGTATTACACCTTTCCTTGACCGTCCTGATATTATGAGTCTGTTTACAACGACGATTATTGCAGACAAAAAGAAGTATCCTGTTTTACTCAGTAACGGCAATAAAATTAAATGTCATGAAGATTTCAAAGAACGCCATGGGGTAACCTGGCATGACCCGCATCCAAAACCTTCGTATCTTTTTGCGCTTGTGGCAGGGAATCTTGGCAGTATAAGTGATGAATTTACAACAATACAAGGCAATAAAGTCGCGTTAAATATTTACTGTGATTTGGGAAACGAGCAGAAGTGTCATCATGCCATGCACTCGCTTAAAGCCTCTATGAAATGGGATGAAGAGAAATACGGACGTGCCTATGATTTGGATATTTACAATATTGTAGCAGTTGACAGTTTTAACATGGGTGCAATGGAAAACAAGGGACTCAACATTTTTAACTCCGCCTATGTACTGGCAGATACCGATACAGCCACTGATGCCAATTTTATGGGAATAGAGAGTGTGATAGCGCATGAGTATTTCCACAACTGGACAGGCAACCGCATTACATGTAGAGACTGGTTTCAACTCACACTCAAAGAGGGACTGACAGTTTTTCGCGACCAGTGTTTTTCGGCAGATATGAATTCAGCACAGGTACAACGCATTGAAGATGTAAAAGCACTCAGAGAAAGACAGTTTGTCGAAGATGCTTCACCGACACGTCATCCTATTCAGCCGGAGTCTTATATATCTATGAACAATTTTTACACGGCTACGGTCTATGAAAAGGGTGCAGAAGTGATACGCATGGTTTATACACTTTTGGGTGAGAAAAACTACAGACAGGCGATGGATTTGTATTTTGAAACCTTTGACGGACAGGCGGTTACAACTGATGACTTTTTATGGGCGATGCACGAATGCGGTGATTTTGACTTGGAACTTTTTAAAAGATGGTACAAACAAAGCGGTACACCGCATTTACATGTAAAGGAGTCTTTTGAAAATGGGACATATAGCATATTATTAACACAAAAAATTCCAGATGATGTTGACGGAAAAAAACAAAAGCCCTGTTATTACCCTTTAAAGATGGGGCTTTTAGATAGAGATGGCAGTGAGATTTTGGCAAAAACTTTGATAATATCGAAAGAGAATGAAACTTTTGTATTTGAAAATTTAAAAGAAAAACCTGTACTTTCCATAAATCGGGATTTTTCCGCACCAATAATTGTTGAGTATAATGAGGCTCAATTTGCTTTTTTAATGAAGTATGACACAAACAGTTTTACGCAGTATGAGGCAACACAGAATTTTGCACTCCGGACAATCAATGAAATTATAGAGTCCAGTGCAGTCAATGATGATTTTGTAGATGCATATGGACATTTGCTTGATTTGGATGTTGATTTGTCTTACAAAGCACTGCTTTTGGAACTGCCGTCTGTTTCAGCAGTTATGCAACTGCAAAAAGAGATAGATTTTGACGTGATATATGATGCACAGGATAAACTGTTGTTGCATATAGCACAAAAATACAAAGAGAAGTTGTTAGATATTTATAAGCAAAATCATCTGCCTGCATCAGTAAGCTTAGAGGCAAAATATATTGCAAAACGAGCCATAAAAAACAGAGCATTGAAAATTCTTTCCATACTGAAAAATGATGAAGTCGCGGAGTTGGCACAAAAACAGTATGAAGAATCACTCACTATGACTGACCGTATTGTTGCTTTGGATGTTTTGGAAAACTTACATGTATCGTATGCTGAAGTTGCACTGCAGGATTTTTATAACAGATATAAAGATGAAACACTCGTCATGAACAAATATTTTGCAATTTTGGCATCTTCAAGCCGTTATGATGTGCTTGAACGTGTTGAGAAACTTCAAAGAGACAAAGTGTATGATGAAAAAGTACCTAATCTTGTTCGCTCTTTAGTCGGTTCTTTCGCGCGAAACTATAAACATTTTCATGCCAAAGACGGAAGCGGGTATAAATTTCTGGCTGACAGAATCATAGAAATAGATAAAATCAATCCGCAAATAGCTTCAGGGCTCTGCGGTGCTTTTAAAGTCTGTGATAAAATGAACAAACATAATCAAGATTTGATAAAAAAAGAACTCTCGCGTGTAATTTCTACACAGGGGCTTTCAAAAAACAGTTTTGAAATTATTGACAAAATATTAAAATAAACTTAATTTGTAGAGTTACTATTTTTACAAATGCCCTGTTTTAGGCATTTGCAGGCTATTGTCTCTTTTGCTTTTAAAATTTATGCAAAAAAGAAAGAAAATCATGTGATAACATTGTGATATTATTTTGATAAAGTTACCAAGAACTTAAATTATAGAGGAAAATTATATGGCAAGATTAGTTGTATTAGGTGGTGGTGTTGCTGGTCATACAACAGCTACATTCGCTGCAAAATGGTTAGGCTCAGATCATGAAGTTGTTGTTGTCACTCCAAATGCCAAGTGGAACTGGATTCCGTCAAACATCTGGGTAGGTGTCGGCCAAATGAAAAAAGAGGATGTAACATTTGATTTAGCACCTGTTTACGCAAAAGCGGGTATTGATTATCGTCAGGCAAAAGCAGTCTCTTTGAATCCGGAAGGTTCGCAGTCAAGTGATAAACCTTTTGTTACTATTGAATATACAAGTGCTGACAAAGCAGGACAGACTGAAAATATAGAGTATGATTATATTGTCAATGCGACAGGACCAAAGCTGAATTTCGGAGCTACTCCGGGTTTAGGCGAAGGCAGTCAACTGGGCGAGCATACTGTTTCTGTCTGTACGGCTGACCATGCCGTGCATGCTTCAGAAAAGTTAAACGAAGCCATTGAGAAAATGAAAGGCGGAACACGTCAAAAATTCCTGATAGGAACCGGACACGGCATGTGTACATGTCAGGGGGCTGCATTTGAGTATATTTTCAATATTGAGCATGAATTAAGAAAAGCCGGTGTTCGTGACATGGCCGATATGAAATGGATCTCTAACGAATCTTTTCTTGGTGACTTCGGGATGGGCGGACTGCATATGAAAGTTGGGGGATATGTTGTTTCTTCCAAACTGTTTGCAGAATCTCTTTTTGCCGAAAGAGATGTTGACTGGCTCATCGGTGCGCATACAAGCAAAGTAGAAGCAGGAAAAGTTGAGTATGAACTGCTTGACGGTTCAACCGGTGAAGAAGAGTTTGATTTTGCAATGCTTATTCCTCCTTTTGCGGGTGTTGGTTTAAAAGCCTATAACAAAGCCGGTGAAGATATTACTGATACGGTATTTGCTCCAAACGGTTTTATGAAAGTGGATGCGGACTATACACCAAAACCATATGAAGAGTGGAAAGCAAGTGACTGGCCAAGAACATATCAAAACCCTACATATAAAAATATGTTTGCTGCAGGTATTGCTTTTGCTCCGCCACATCTTATCTCTAAACCGATGAAGTCACCAAACGGAACACCGATTAATCCGACGCCTCCAAGAACGGGTATGCCTTCCGGTATTATCGGAAAAGCTGTTGCACACTCTGTTTGTGACATGATTACAAAAGGTGAAAATGCTCACCTGCATGAAGCTTCTATGGCTGAAATGGGTGCTGCCTGTGTTGCAAGTGCCGGAAAAGGTCTGTTTGACGGAACTGCGGCGGCAATGACTGTCTACCCTGTTGTTCCTGATTTTGAAAAATATCCGGGAACAGGGCGTGATACAGATTATACATTTGGTGAAATAGGGCTTGCGGGACACTGGATTAAACATATATTACACTATCTGTTTATCTACAAAGCAAAACTGAATCCAGGTTGGACATTAATTCCAGAATAAAAAAGAGGAGAGATTATGAGTGAAATAAAACATGTTGAAGAGGAAGTAAACTTTCAAAAAAATGATAAGTTTACTTTAACAATGATACCGGGTAAGTTTGCAAAAGCAATGAGAACGTGTGTAATCTGGCAGTTTATCAGATTTATAATAATCAATATAAAAATGATTATAGTTGTAGGTAAGAGTCACTAACAAGAAGAGTCTTGAAATTTTATTCAAGACTCTTTCGTGTATAAGGTATAAAAAACAATGGTAAGAGAGATTATAACGCATCCTACACCCCTGAGTATAGAATACGCTGTAGATATAAGAAAATTTGATGATGAATTATTTGCCTTGATAGAAGATCTCAAAGATACTATCAATGAAAATAATTTGGATGCTTTGAGTGCTTATCAAATCGGGAGTTACTATAACCTGATTATTGTAAAAGATGATGAAGGGAAGCTGATAGAGATGATAAACCCCCGGTTGATAAACCATAAGGGCAATGTCACGACTACAGAATCAACATTGTATTATCCTGGAAAAACAGCACAGATACAACGCTTTGAAACTATCAGTGTTGTATATCAAGACAGAAACGGAAATGATAAGTCACTGCAGGCAAGCGGAGATTTTTCTGTAAGAATTCAGCGAAAAATAGACTATACTTTTGGCGCTACTTTTGTGCAAAAAATGTCCAAAGAAGAAAAAGAGAAGTTTGAAAAAAGTTTAGAAAACGGTATAAATACTACAAATGCCGATTACTGCCCTACGGTCTTTTTCAGAGACAAAATTTTGAAACTGATAAATATTGTTATGTTTTTTATGCTTCTTCCGCTTGTAGCATCTTTTTTTATTCAGAAGGAGCAGACGTTACAGACTTTATGGACATATCAACTTTATATGATATACGGAGTCCTTGGTTTAAATATAGTTTACTTTTTTTATGCCCAGTATGAAGGAAAACTTTATGTCGCATGCAGTAGCTGCCAGTTAGGCAATATTGTCGGAACAACTGCAATATCTTTGATGAAACTGTCTGTTATTACAGTTGCGTCATACTTTTTGTTACATGTAAGATAATGGTATAACAATGAAAGAAGGCAGCATCCATTTAAGAGCAGTAAAAGGGGTATTTGTATCTTCAAAGTCAGATATACTGCAGCAATGGATATCGTATGCTTCTGTAAAAGAGATACTTCATTTACATAAGATAGATGAAAAAGAATTTGTAGAAAAATATGCCAGCGGTGTATTTGACTACTTTATGGGCGTAATCGCGGGTGAGAGAGATATCGGTGACTGTCCTGTTATGCAGGAGTTTTTGGCCTATTTGAAACATCGTGAAATCAGTGCGGACGAGTTGTTTGAGATATGCAGCAATTTTCGTCGTTCTATGGTAGAGTTCACTTATGATGCGAAGATAAATTCAAAAGAGATCTTTGAAGAAATTTCTTATATTTTTGATAAAAATTTTAAAGGTATTTTAAAATATTATACAGACAGTA
Source organism: Sulfurimonas sp. SWIR-19 (assembly GCF_020410885.1). GTDB lineage: Bacteria > Campylobacterota > Campylobacteria > Campylobacterales > Sulfurimonadaceae > Sulfurimonas > Sulfurimonas sediminis. The sequence goes on from NZ_CP084578.1 coordinate 758,877, forward strand.
TTTTTCAAAAGCTTATTGACGCAAGGCAGGAAGCACTGCGTGCTTCTCAGGCAAAAGAGTACTTTCTTTCCAATATGTCGCATGAAATTCGCACGCCTTTAAATGCTATTTTAGGGTTTGTAAATCTTTTGATGGATGAAGATATTAGCAATAAACATAGAAATTATTTGGATATTATATTAAGCAGCGGCGAAAACTTACTGAGTATTATCAATGATATTTTGGATTTTTCAAAACTGAGAAGCGGTGAGTTTACGATTGAACCAAAGATTTTTTCTCTGCATGAAGAGCTAAGCCACACGATGGAGCTTTTTGTAGCTAGTGCAAATTCAAAAAATATCACCATTACTTCTTTTATAGATCCTCGTATTCCAAAAGAGTTGTTTGGGGATGTCCTTCGAATTCAACAGATAGTCTCAAATTTTTTAAGTAATGCCATAAAATTTACGCCTGAGGGTGGTGTGATAAAGGTTGAAGCAAGCTGTCATAACAACCAACTCAAAATCAGTGTGACAGACAACGGAGTCGGCATAAACGAAAAAGATATGGAAAGTATATTTGTTGCATTTACACAGGCACAGTTTAGCCAAAACAACAACAAAGAGGGAACGGGTCTAGGCCTGTCTATATCACACCAGCTTGCAGAGTTGATGAATGGAAGTGTTCATGTAGAATCACAAGTGGGAGAAGGCAGTACCTTTTGGCTCGATATCCCTGTTGCAGTGCAAAATGATGAGTGTCAGGCATTTAAAGATATCAGTGATTTTCAGAAACTAAAAATGGTACTGTATGCAAAAGACAAAGTTTTAGATTTTCGGCATGAATCCTTTTTGAAGTATGCTGAAATTTTTGCGATGAACATCAGTGTTGTAGAAACGCTTGAGTGCGAGTTTGACATATGTATATTTGTACATGAAACATGCGATGTAAACATACAAAAAGAGATTATCTACTCTCCAAAAAAATATATAGCACTTATGAGCAAAGAGTATGATACATATGAACACTATACGCATATCAAAGCGATGAGTTTTCCTCTGTATTGTTCAAAACTTCATAAACATTTCAATGAGTTGCTCAACCCTGAATTGTCATTAATCCATAATAAAAAAATATCCAATAGATTTAAGGGACATATCTTGGTTGCTGAGGACAATGAGGCAAATCAGGAATTAATGAAGATTGTCCTCAACAGATATGGCTTGACATTTGATTTGGCTCACAATGGAAAAGAAGCGGTTGCACTGTATCAAAAAAACAAATATGATTTGATTCTTATGGATGAGCAGATGCCTGTTATGAACGGAACCGATGCCGTCATTAAAATTATCGAATATGAGGAAAAAAACGGTCTAAGTCATACGCCAATCTCTGCCCTGACAGCTAATGTGTTAAAAGGGAGTAAAGAGAGAGATTTACTGAACGGATTTGACACATTTTTAGGGAAGCCTCTGGTTTTAAAAGAGTTGGAACGTGTTTTTATGGCATATCTGAAACTGGATTCCTACAGTGTTATACAGGAGGATAAAACAGATATATCTTCCACGGACAACCAAAAGATTACAGGGTTGGATGCAAAGAAACTGATGAAAGAGTTAATGTTGAATGAAGATGAACTTATTATGCTTTTGACACTTTTTATCAAAAAAATGAAAACGACTCTGAGTGACTTGGCAAAGGCGGTTGCTGCAAGAGATTATAAAAAAACAGCACTTCTGGCCCACAGTATTAAAGGGTCAAGCGGAAATTTCAGAATTGAAATTTTACAAAAAAATGCAACTGAAATGGAAAGAATGGCAAAACTTGAAAATACAGACTATAATTATGAGCAAACACTGAAAGAAATAAAAGAAAAGATTGCATCCATTAAAATAAACTAATCTTCTATATAATAGCCAATTCCTGAGGCATTTTTTATAATGTCTGTTTCAAGTTTGTTTCGCAGTCTCCACACCAGCGTCCTTACACTGTTTTCTGTAGCACCGTGTTCATCCCAGACATAGTTCATTGCCTGCTCAAATGATACAACTAAACCAAGTTGGGCAACAAGAAGGCGCAAAAAAGCATTTTCTTTTTTGGTAAGCTTGATCTTTTTCCCTTTATAAAAGGTTTCGCATATACTGATGTCAAGATGGTAATCACCACCACCGAACGGAACAATTGGTTTGTCTTGTGAGCGCTTGGAATAGAGTAGTTTTTCCAGGTTCAGTTTATCTACTTTGAGTGAATTGATATTCTCTTTTCTTTCATTTTCCTGTTGGTATTTGAACAAAGCCATTTGTATAGTTGCATGCAGAGACCCGGGATCAAAAGGTTTTACAATATATCCGTAGGGTTCAGTAAGTTTTGCCTGGGCAATAATGTCATCATCACTGTATGAAGTGAGATAAATAAAAGGAATATCATATTTTTCTTTTATAGTTTTTGCAAGTTCGATTCCGTCATTGCTTTCTTGTAAAGAGATATCAATAATAATGACATCCGGATTGTGTGTAGCTATTTTACTTTTTGCCATAGGAGCATTATCACACATCGCCACTACACTGTATCCGTGCTTTTGTAAAGACATATTTAAGTTAAGTGATGTGATTTCATCATCTTCGACTATTATTACTTTTTGTTTTTCCATGTTCTTTTCCTGTATTAAAAAAAAGTGACCAATTTGTGATAAATTAAGTCTTTATTATATTATAACTTTTTGTTATTTACAACTAAATTCATATATTTTTAAGAAATTGTTACAAAATGATACTGTAGTTATGATATAGTTTGATGAAAGGATGTATAAATGGTATATTATGTATATATTTTACAATGTAGTGATAATAGCCTGTATACAGGGATAACAACAGATTTAAAACGACGAATTTCTGAACATAACCATTCAGAAAAAGGTGCAAAATATACTAAAATCAGAAGACCGGTAAGATTGGTATATAATGAAGAACATACAAATAGAAGCAGTGCTTCAAAGCGTGAATATGAAATAAAAAAATTGTCACGGTCAGAAAAACTGAAAATTATAAAGAGGAGAGTAGATGAAATTTGAGTTAAAAGATGAATATATAGAGCTGTATAAATTATTAAAAGTGTTAGACCTTGTAGACAGCGGCGCACAGGCAAAAATGATTGTGGCAGATGGATATGTAGTGCGTAACGGTGAAGTTGAACTGCGCAAACGTGCCAAAATAAGAGCAGGCGATGTGTTGAGTGTAGGCGATGATGTAGCTATAGAAGTTGTTGAAACTTCTATAGTATAAAAGAACTCAGTAGTCCAATCAGTCCTCCAAAGACAAATCCCTATACTTTTGCAATAAACCTTAAATCTCCTCAGATAGCCTTATATATAGGCTTCTGAGAGGAATTCTTATTTTTTGATATTTACAGTCATTTACAGTTTTATGCAGTTTTATGCAGTTTTACAACAAATTGTTGTAAAATTTTGTTGTAATAAAATCAAAGGTTTTTTTAATGGGTTTGCGAAAGATAAGAGCAAAAAAATATAATGGTATTTATGAATATTATAAAGATAGTGATAATTGCATACAGAGATATTGACAATAAAGTTAAAAAATATCGATGCAATGCGACATCCAAAGAAGAAGCATTAAAAATATTAAACGAGAAACGAGCTGAATTAGCCAAAGATAGAGTAGAAATAGAAAAAGACGATTCTCTTTTAGCTAGGAAGTTAATGAATAATAATCTAACTTTAGAAGATGTTGCAAAGATTTACTTTCCTGTAAAAACAGAGCTAAGACTACTAAAATGATAGAAGCTACATTTTACAGACATGTTAAACCAAAATTAGGGAAGATGAAAATATCAAAGATTAAAACTTCTGATATTAAAAAATTGAGTGAAGAATTAAAAAAAACACCAACTCTAAGAGGTGCACAACAAAAAGCCAAATCAGATGCAACTCCTCTTAATCCAAGAACAGTGAAAAAAATAATTAGTAATCTTAGAGCCTTGTTTAATTGGGCTATTAAAGAGGGGTATATAGATAAAAATCTAGCAGTTGTTGGAGAGATAATTAAGACAGATAAAAATGAAGCAGGTAGAGTATTGTCAGATGAAGAGCTTGAAAAATTATGGAGTCTCGATGAATGGCAAGTTAAGCCACGATTGTTGTTATTTTTAAAAGCTTGTTATCATACTGGAGCAAGACCATCAGCCATAATGACAATACAGGTGAAGCATATAAATTTTGAAAACAAGACAGTGCATATTAGAGCGATGAAGCAAGGTAAACCATATGATGCAAAGGTTGGAGATGAACTTTTGACAATGTTTAAAGAGTGGATTAATGAACATGATTTAGTGCATGATAACTTTATATTTTTTCCAATACAGCTTTACAGAAAAGCTACAACTGAAGAAGAAAAACAAGCTATGAAAAATAGACATACAAGATATCAAGGCTATGCTGAACATTTTAGAAATATATTTGATAAACACTTTAACCAAAATATAAGTCCGTATGATAGTGCTTATAGGGTAACTGTTTATACGATGAGAAGAACAGCAGCAACAAAAGTTTATAAGAAATTTGGGATAGTTCATGCAAAGAAGTTTTTAAATCACACAGAGATTGATACCACTATGAAATATCTTAATATTGATGATGATATGGAAGTTATTGATTATGGACTATAAATATTATCGTGACAGATTTATGGAATTTATGCTATAATTTAGTCACGATAAAAAGGAGGAAGGGCTATGAGAATTATGGATAAAATAGAACGACAAATAAACAGTTTAGCTATTGATGAAATAGTGCCTTTTTCCTATATAAAACTAAAAGATGTATCTAAAGATACAATTAGAAAATATCTTCATAGACTTCATGAGAGGGGATTAATCTCTATTGAAAAAAGAGGTTACTTTAAAAAGATAGAACCATTTAACGAATTTCTTTTTGTGTATGGCTCACTAAAAAAAGGTTTTGATAATCATAAACTTTTAGAAAAATATGCAAAAAGAATAGGTAAAGCCTCTACAGTTGGTAAGTTTGCAATGTATGAAGATAGTTTTGGTAACTATCCATATCTTATAAAAGAACCAATTACTAAAGTGATGGGTGAGCTTTATGAGATTAAGAGAAAAGAGCTATTAGATAAAATTGATGAATTTGAGGGAGCACCAGAGTATTACCAAAGAAAAAAGATAAAGGTAAAAACCCACAAGGGTGTAAATCTAGCATTTGTTTATATAAGAGAAATTGAAGAGATACCAAAAGAACAAAAGCCGTTAAAAATATGGGAAAACAATACAGACTACAAGGTGCATAAACTTGATAGTTTTTTAGCAGGTTTGCACTAAATGGTACAAAACACTACAAAAAGGTATAAGACAGCTGGAAATAGCAATTTAGACACTTTAAAAATAAGTGAAAATGATTTATATCAGTTTGGGTGCGAATTTGAGTTTTATATAGATACAGCTAAATATAATTTGCAAGATGCTATTGAAGAAATAAGAATTAAAATTGCAAATTTTACAGATGCAGATATTTTAGTAGATTTAGTAACACTTCCAACTGATAGTGATAAAAACCATTGTATACAGATAAAACCTGACCAATCATTAGATAATAATGGTATAGAAATATCAATTCCAATTACTACTAAAAATGGTGTGAAACATTATATTCAAAATATTTTGCCACTTATTGAAGAATATGGCTACACTAATGAAGATACGGGGCTACATTTTCATATATCTACCATAAAACAAGATGGTATTAATTTTAACTTTTATCTCTATATGCTCATGTGTCATGATAAAAACTTACTCTCTTCTTGGTTACCACGTAGTGGCTATAGTCAAAATGTAATGGATATTTTATTTAAAAATACAAAAGCAAAATCAAGAGAGATCAAAAATAAAAAAGGTACTATCTGGAATCTTGAGAAAATAGACTCAAATCATATAGAGATAAAGGCTATTGGTGGAGTAGAGTATCATAAAGAAGCAGAGAAGATTATAAATGAATTTGAAGAATATACTAAGTGTTTTAATGTTGTTTTAAAAGATACTGATACCGACTATAGACAAAGATTGATAAGTGAGCATAAGCAATTAATTAAGTCTCTTGATTATGATACTAAAGAAAAGTTTGTACAAGCTGTTTATGAAACTGGTTTGATAAAATAATAAATACATAATAATAAAAGTTGAGTATGGAAATGACATTTTATGATACTATTGATGAAATATTAAGTATGATAAATTCTAATCTTGAATATCCAATTCCAATAGTAATGGGCTTACAAAATTCAAATTATATAGCTATAGAACTATTAGACAATGGTTTGGATGCGATATTGAAAAATAAAATTCCAGATACCAATGATTTATCAGTTGTATTTATGGATAATAAAGACAATAAAGTAGTTTTTCAATCCTATGATAGTTTATGTAAGTATTGTCAAACGAACTGCTAAAATTGGCACTAAAGTAAATGAGTTCAAAGTTACTTTTTAAACATAAACCTTAAAAAATCAAATTAATTTTGATAGACTCTCTTGCATCTTTTTTGAAAGGGGTCAAGTGTTAGATAAAAGGCAGGTTCGTATGATCAAAAAATTTTTAGAAGAGGGCTTAAACAAGACGGAGGTGGCAAGACGACTAGGGATTAGTCGTGAGACAGTTCGTAAATATTCCAAGCTTCCAGATGGATATGTTCCAATTATTAACAGAACACCTGTGGAAAATATTGTAGATCCTTTTCTCCCAGATATTGCAAAGATGTTAGAGACTGCAAAAGAAGAAGAGTCTTATATTCCAACAACTGTTATTTATGCAGAGATACAAAAGCGAGGGTATAAAGGAAGCTTGCGTTGGCTTCAGCAGGTGATGCAGAAATATGAATTGCGTGAGCGTATAAAAAATGATGAGAAACTTATCCGCTTTGAAACAGAGCCAGCCAAACAGATGCAAGTTGATTGGGTCGAGTTTCCCAAAGAGAAGCTCTCTGCTTTTGTGGCTACAATGGGATACTCAAGAGCATCATATGTTGAGTATGTCGATAATGAGAAGATAGAGACACTGCTTGCATGCCATATGAATGCATTTAGATACTTCGGAGGCGTTCCACTAGAGTGTCTATACGATAATATGCGCACAGTCATTATTAAACGCAATGTATATGGAAGAGGCAAACACAAACTCAACCCTCTCTTTAAAGACTTTGCAAAGCACTGTGGATTTACAATAAGAGTGTGTAGACCATATCGTCCAAAGACGAAAGGAAAAGTTGAAAGGTTTAATCACTATTTTCGATATAGTTTTCCCAATGCCCTTAAAGTGCATCTTGCTATGATGTATTATGAACTAAATCTTGAAAATGCAAATGCAGAGGTTTTAAAATGGCTTGAGAATGTTGCCAACATAAGGATACATCAAACAACATTGCAAAGACCATTTGACTTACTTGCAGAGGAGCAACCCCACTTGCTTTGTCTGCCTAAACCTTATGGTGGCATCCATCCAAAGGTTATCATCAAAAGTGTAGCAAAAAAAGAATCATACTTCAATAGAGACAATTGTAAAATTGACTCTTTGTATATTCCAAATAGAGATATGCAAACCTATGACGATTTAATACCAGCGGCAATGTTTCTATCACTCTTACCGGCATTGACAACACCAATGCAAATAGGAGGTGCACTATGGCATTAGAAACCAAGATCCTCTCATTATGCAAATCATTGAAACTCTCTACAATAGCAGAGGAGTTTCATACTGTTGCTGCAACTGCAGCAAAGGAAGAGTGGCAGTATGTACAATTTTTACAAGAGCTGTTGCAGCGGGAATATAACAACAGAATGGATAGAAGTAAAAGCACCTTGACAAAGCTTGCAGGATTTCCTGCAATAAAAACACTTGAGCAGTTTGACTACACTTTCTCAGTTGGTGTCAATCGTAAACAAATAGAGGAGCTCTCTACAAACGAAATGAAAATATTATTCTTCTTGGTCAGTGTGGCGTAGGTAAAACACATCTTGCTATTGCTTTGGCATATAAAGCGGTACAACACAGATACAAAGCAAAATTCACTACTATCTCTGAGCTTTTACATAACGCCACAAAAGCAAAAAAAGAGCGTAAATATGATGCTTTTTTAAAATCGGTTACAAACCCATCTGTACTTGTCATCGATGAAATTGGCTATTTCAATATGAACAAGGAGGAAGCTAATCACTTTTTTCAGATTATCTCTAAACGCTATGAGAGAGGTTCAACTATTCTTACATCCAATCTTGTCTTTAGTAAATGGACACAGATATTTGCCGGAGATAAAGTGGTCACTACTGCAATTCTTGACAGACTCTTGCATCATTCACATATCATCAATATACAAGGAGACAGCTATAGACTAAAAGAGAAAAAAGAACAAGGAATTTTAAATTCAGATATTTATAAGATTGAAGATAAATCTTTAGTTCAATCCAAGAAAAAAACCGAGGTGGTTTAAGTTTCAAATTGTAACTTTTTTTTACTTTTTAGTGCAAAATTTTAGAGTTCGTTTGACAATTTTCACTTGATGGATGTTTGGCATGTCGTCATTTGCATGGGCATCAAGGTAAAATTGTAATATATCTTAAAAGTGATAAACTAGAAAATGGCATGGTGACAGATTTTAATCATTTAAATTGATTTAAACAATTTTTAGATGATACACTAGATCATAAATTTATTATTGATATTAATGATCCATTATTTGAAACTATGTTGCCACATTATAAGGATAAATATAATTTGTATATTCATCCAGAAAACTATAGAACACCCAATTTAAACTGTATTAAAAATGAACCAACTCATATATATGAAATGTATGAGGGGGTTTATAATAGTTGATTTTGTTCCAACTAGTGAAAACATATCTGCTTGGCTATTACAAATAGTTCAAAAGAAAATGATGGAAATTAATATTACTGTATCTCATATAGAATTTTTTGAGACACCAAAAAGCAGAAGTACTGTTTATTATTGAAAATTTATGTAGTATAAAAAACAAATAGTTGTTTAAGTTTAACAATCTTTTTCAAAAATATGCAGATTTTAAACCATTTGTTATAAAAAATTGTTGTAAAACTTTAAAAATCCAAACCTTAAACCCCTTAACTAAGGGCTAAACTAGAAAAGAACTGAGAAGTCCAATTAATCCTCCAAATACGCCACCCCAGACAACCAGCCAGTCAAGGTGTTCGTGTATCATTTTTTGTACGATTTCTTTAACCATTTGAGGTGTCAGTTCACTCAGTCTTGCATCAACAACTCGTTCGATTGATTGTATCATATCGGCATTTAAGGATGAATGGCTAAGGTGGTGTTGCAGGGTGTCATTAAATGCTTTGGATGTGACTATTTTTATGACTGCTGATTTGAGTTTGTTTGTAAAGGGCTCTTTTAAGGCGCTCAAGGCATTTTCTCCGCCGAACATTCCTAACATGCTACCAAAAGAGGACTCCATTACTGTTTTGCTTAAAGCATCAAAAGCAGGTGTAAAATCTGTCTCTTCTATGATAGGTACAAGGTTTATCTTTTTTTCTTCATTGGCAAAAAACTTTTCCAGCTGTTCTTTTGTGAAAAATTCATTCATGATAAGATTTTTTATAGCACTTTTAAATGCTTCAAATCTCTCAATGATAACACCGGAACCATACAAAAAAGGCACTTTTTCAAAGAGCATATGAATTGCCAACTGATTTGTCAAGGCACCAGAGAGTGCAAACAGACCTGCATATAATAAAGCTTCTTTGTATAAAGGCACCATAAAAGATATTCCAACAAGAGAGAGTGCAATGAGGTTTGTGATAAGACTTTTATGTAATTTCATACTATTGCTCCTTTTTAAATGTGAAATTATATACTAAAAGTGTATGATTATAAAAAATATTACATGGATGAGGGTATGAAACAAAAAACATATGAACTTTTTAAAAATGAAAGTGTAGATACGATAGTAAATGAAATCGAAAAAGAGCTCAAAACAAGAAATGAGTCACCATTTTGGACTGATAAAGTGGCTCCTTTTTCCCGTGCGATTTTATCGGTACTGGTTCCTTTGCGGGACAATGATCTGTTGTTTACACCAGAGGGGGAGTATATAGAGACACTGACTCCCGAGATTTTCCTTCGATGGAGCGATTTTTTGAGTTTGAAAACACTGGCTTTTACACTTGCACACTCTAATGAGGCAAATAAATTAGTACGGACAAAACTTGAGGAGGAGAAATGTGAGCAGTACACACCGATAGACTTGAGTGAGTTAGGGACATATTTAAGCAGGTATACGGTGAATTTGGAAAATGAAAGTCTGGACTTTCCAATAGCCAATTATAATCTGCATCAGGGGGTCAGTAATGTTATAAAATCATTACTCTGATTCGGATTTAGTAAAAAATAAGATAAAGAGCACCCCACAGCAGAAAAATCAGCAATCCAAGCACTCCGAATGTTATCACAATTCGGAGTGTCAGAAAAAGAAGAAATTTTAAAACTGTCTTTAATCGGCTCATTGCCTGTAGGGTACTGTTTTAATATGCAACCCTTTGGTTGCATACTCCATCCCACCCTTGAGGTTGATTACTTTGTATCCAAACTCTTTTGCAAGCCACGGCGCAACTATGGAAGTTCTGCTGCCTGTATGGCAGATAAGGGCAAAAGGTTTTGTAGTATCAACTTTTTTATGTAATTCATTTAAAAATTTTCTTGCATCATAGTTTCCTCTTGCATCCCAAAACATGATAGGAATTGCACCTTTTAAAAGACCGGTCTCTTTCCATTCTCCCGGTGTTCTGATATCTACGATAGGAATATTTTGCTTGAGCAGTGCTTGTGAAATATATTCATTTTTCACCTCTGCCATTAAAGACAGCGTAAAGAGCATTAGCAGTAAAATTGTTTTTTTCATGGTATTTTCTCCAAATATTGTTCGAGTTCTTAGAAATCTCTTGTATAATTATACTCATAAATAAATAATAGGCTTACAATGACAGCATCTAAAAAAGCAATCGAGAATGCAAACAGGCTTCGGTATATCCGAGCACTGGAAAGATTTAAAAAAAGTATTTTGTCCTACTTGCTAAACAGTGATGCCCTGGACAATGAAAAGTACAATAAAAAGATTGACAATGCACTGAAACTGCTCAATCGGGTAGAAGAGGTGCAGCTGTATAAGGGAGAACTGCAGGATCTGCAACAGCTTGTAAAAAAAATGATAGGCTATAAAGATTCTGATGAAGATATTGACAATATTAAAGAAGAACTGCTTTACAGTATAAACCAGTTGGAGAAAAGCAAGAATGCCAAACGGTATAAAAAAGACAAGCACTCTCACTCCAAATATGAGGAGTGGGAGTAAACAAAGAGCTTATTCTTCTTTTTGTGTTTGACTCAGCATAGTGTCAAGAAGTTTAAAGAGTTCTTCTGATGCTTTTTCCATTTCTTCGAAGTTGTGTAAAATATCCTGAGCATGTTCCAATACTTCTTCTTGCGCGTTTGGTTTATCAAGGAATGCAAGGTTTTTGTTTGCATTGGTATGGACAATATTATGCGGTTGTGCGATTTGCGGATAAGCCGAAGTATTGCTAAATCGTTCTTTGCCTTCATGGTCATACCATTTTCCAAGATTACATTCATGAGAAGAGACTGCTTTGAGTACTTTTTTCAAAGATATCAAGGAGTTATATGCTCTTGATTTATATAAAATATGGTCTATTTTTGCCAGTACAATAAATATACTGTTTTCCATATAGTATGACTGGTCTACAATTTTTGTTGAAGAATCACTCAGTTCAATGAGCGTCGTTTCAAACTCTTCTATTTTAGCGGTAGAGGCATCCACTGTCTCTTTCATCAGTTCGGAACTTGTCTGAATTTCACTCATTCCCTGCTGCAGTGATTTTATGGATATCGAAATTTCACTTGTCGCTTTATGTGTGCGTTCTGCCAGTTTTCTGACTTCATCTGCTACAACTGCGAATCCTCTACCATGTTCACCCGCACGGGCTGCTTCTATGGCAGCATTAAGCGCTAAAAGATTTGTCTGATCTGCGATATCGGTAATAAGTTCGATGACTGATGTGATATTGTTTGTTTGTGAAGCCAGCTCATCTATGTTTGCATGGTTTGTGCCTACCTGTTCATTGAGTTCATGCAGTCCACTGACAACAGTGTTAATATTTGACCGAGAGTCATTTGCAAGTTTTGCAGCAGAATCTGTAGCATGTGTCACTTCTTTGATTTTTTCTATATTTGTTTTTAAATCAGCTTGAATAACGGTAAGAGATTCGGACACATTGACGCTTTTTACACTCAGTTTTGAGTTAAAAGAGTCTCTTTGTGCTTTTTGATACTGTTCACGCATAAAATCTATACTTTTACTGACATTCCTGATAGCAACCAGAAACTCTCCGTGCATTCCTTCAGTAGAGATAGGTTTGGAAAAGTCACCCTGGGAGGCATTTGTTATAGCAGTGTTTACTTCATGAATCATGTTTTCAGTGTGCTCTATAAGAATTTTAAGAGCTTTGCCCATCGCATCAAGTTCGGTGTCTCCCCGTGTTCTGATCTCATTCTTTTTGCTGAAATCACCATTGGAAGCAGTCTCTATGAGGCATTTGAATCTATTGATGCCTGAAACTATGGAAGTTCTGATTTTTGTAGTGAGTAAAAATAAGATAACGATAATAAGGAGACTAGAGCCAAGTACAAACAGTTTGTAAAATGTTATAGCACTTTTCATGGCTTGCATGTCTTTGTTAAACTGTTCTTTTTTGTTTTTTACAAATGTTTTAAAATATTTTCGTGACTCTACAGCCAAAGGTGAGAGCTTCTGATGATATACGTGGTAAATGCCTTCTTTGTTGTTTTTAATATCATCGGCGCGTAAAGAGTCTATATATTTGTATGCTTCATTGATAAATTTCAGCGTTGAATATTTTGCTTTTTTCAGAAGTGCTTCGTTGGAACCGTTTTTGGAAACTTTTTCAAGTTTTTTGAAATTTTCTGCAATTGCACTGATATTTTCTCTGAGTTCTCTTTTGTCTTTTTCAATATTACCGCCAAGCATGACATCTCTGTCATTTCTACTGATGTAGTTCATTCTCTTTTCTATATCATAGATAGTCAGAGATGTGTCAATGGAACTCTCTTTGATTTCATTGAACTCTTTTTCTATGCTGTTGAGCGCATAATATGTAAATCCGGCCGCACCGACGAGAGATATTACAATTACTATTGTTAAGAACCACATGAGCTCTTTTATACTTTTGTTTCTAAACATGAATATGTTCCTTATAAGTAAATCACAAGATTGTCACATAATAATATGTTATATATTATGACTGACTTAAAGCAAGGGCTTTTATGATAAATTTGTGACTTTTTTCAATAGTTTTTACTTTTTTTCCTGCTTGTGCTACAATTCCTTCACAATAGTAGTTTATAAAGGATTCTTTTTGTCGATAGCAGAGAAGGAAATTAAAAAATTTGAGCATGGTAACTGTGCCGAAAACAATGTATTTTACCAGGCGATGGAGGAGGTGATTTACTCGATTGCCCCGTTGCTCGAGTCTGACGAGAGATACAGCAGATTTGGAATTTTAGACAGATTGGTCGTTCCTGACAGAATTATAAAGTTTAAAGTAACCTGGCTGGATGACAATAATCAAATACAGGTAAATACAGGATACAGAGTACAGTTTAACAACGCACTCGGACCCTATAAAGGAGGACTTCGTTTTCATCCGAGTGTAAATGAAGGAATTTTGAAGTTTTTGGGTTTTGAACAGATTTTGAAAAACTCACTGACGGGTTTACCTATAGGTGGTGCCAAAGGCGGCAGTGATTTTGATCCAAAAGGAAAAAGTGACTTTGAAGTTATGAAGTTTTGTACAGCCTTTATGACAGAGTTGCATAAATATATCGGGCCGCGCATAGATGTTCCTGCCGGTGACATAGGGGTCGGTGCACGGGAAATCGGCTATCTCTTTGGAGAGTATAAAAAGATTACATCTTCATACGAAGGTACTTTGACGGGAAAACCCTATTTTTTCGGAGGCTCTTTAATGCGCCCCGAAGCAACAGGCTACGGGGTGGTATATTTTACACAGAGTATGCTTGAAATTGAAAACAAAGAGCCGCTTGAGGGTAAAGTATGTACAGTCAGCGGTGCGGGAAATGTTGCTTTACATGTAATCGAAAAGCTGCAGGAGATTGGTGCTACAGTTGTGACATGTTCGGATTCTCACGGGACAGTGTATGATCCAAGAGGGATTGATCTGGCTCTGGTAAAAGAGTTAAAAATGAATCGAAGCAATTCTTTGGAAATGTATGTACAGACACATACAGAGGCAAAGTATACGCCTGTGTCAGAGTACCCTGAAGGGGAGCATGCTGTTTGGAATATTCCATGTTATGCGGCATTTCCGTGCGCTACGCAAAACGAACTCTTTGAAGCGGATGCGCGAAATCTTATAGAAAACGGATGTGTGAGTGTTTCTGAGGGTGCGAATATGCCATCGACTCCAAATGCTATTGCCTTGCTGCAATCGCATAAAGTATGTTTTGCACCGGCTAAAGCTGCCAATGCAGGAGGTGTGGCTGTGAGTGAATTTGAGATGAGTCAAAATGCTTCTATGAGTAAATGGAGTTATGAAAAGGTGAACTACAAGCTTCAGGAGACGATGCAGATGATCTGTAAACGGGTGGCGCTTACGGCAAAAGACTATGGAGTAGAGGGGAATTATGTTGACGGTGCAAATATTGCAGGGTTTAAAAAAGTAGCTGATGCTATGATAGCGGAAGGTATATAAAGGATGTCCCATTAAAAAAGTTCAAATAATTTTACTGGCTTTTGTTTTTATATTTGCCGGCACATTAAGTGCAAAGGTAAAATATTCAGAGTTTATAGATGCACAGTTACAGCTGGTGTATCAAATGAATGATGTAAATCTTTCTCAGGAGCAGATAGAAAATTTACTGCAAAAACAGGAGTACATGTATGATCAGGAACTCAATACTATCATCTCAAACAAACAGCAGTATATTGAGAATGTACAGGATTTCAGCAAGGAAATATTTTCACTGAAAAAAATCATCGCGATTAACAGACGGCTTGGCAACGGATATGCTGTTATCAGAGATGAGGCACAGCTGAAGTCGTATGAAATTGTAAAAAATCAGAACATATTGATTAAAAACATACTTTTGTCGTTGGATGTGCCGAGTATTCAGGATTTTGAAGAAAAATTAAATATTTATACGGCACAGAATCAGGAAGCCCTGAGTAAAATTACAGCAAAAGACTATAAACATATTTTGGCACTCCAAGATCCTTCTCCTATCTTAAAAGCGGCAAAAAAAAATATAGAGGAATACTATGCGCTGCAGGAGATAAACAGTGATTTTATAGCCTTTTTATACAAAGCGGAGAATAAACTCTACCGACTGAACAAGTATGTCAAATACCATATAATTAAGCCTGTTGTTTTTATAAATTCTTTTACTCCGGTGAAAGCTGTAGATGGGTTTTTAGAGTCGTACGGACTGAGTGTTGTGAAGCTTATTATTATCTTTTTGCTGATTTTGGTGATTTACGTTTTAAGAAAAGTTTTTTATATCGCATTGCAAAAACTGTTTCTTCAAATAGACTTTTTAAGCAGATACTCCGAACAGATTCTTGAAAAACTGCGCAAAAGCATAGAGATCCTCATCCTGATCATTAATGTAAACATGGTCATATATGTTTACAATAATTTCAGTTCCATAGAAGAAGTGAGCCGTATATTTAACATGATATACGGTTTTTATTTTACATATATTATTTATATCATTGTCAATACGGCAGCCATTATCAAGCTCAATACTTTTGAGAAAGAAAAATCAAATATAAAAAGTGAACTGATTAATGTCGGATTGAAAATCATCAATTTTTTTATTGTCATTATCGGTTTGCTGATTGTTCTGTATTTTGCCGGTGTTGACTTGACCGCTGTACTTTCTGGTCTTGGAATTGGTGGTTTTGCGGTTGCTTTTGCAGCAAAAGATACAATTTCAAACTTTTTTGGAACACTCTCTGTCCTTTTCAGCGATGTATTTTCACAAGGCGACTGGATAGAGGTTGACGGTAAAGAGGGTGTTGTTGTAGAAATCGGTCTGCGTGTGACAACACTGAGAACCTTTGATAATGCTCTTATTGCCATTCCAAACGGTACTTTTGCATCCAAAGATATAAAAAACTGGAACAAAAGAAAACTAGGACGCAGAATAAAGATGAAACTGGGTGTAAAATATGATTCCAAACAAGAAGATATTAAAAATGCCATCAAAGAAATCAGAGAGATGCTGCAAAATCATCCGCAAATTGCAACAAAAAATACAAAATATGAGCATGAGATTGAGTATGGACATATAGCAAAACTTGTTTCTAAAGATGATCTTGAAGGTGTCAAAAAGACACTGCTTGTTTATCTTGACGAGTTTGCAGACTCAAGCATTAATATACTTGTATATTGTTTTTCAAAATCAGTGGAGTGGGAAGAGTGGCTGAAGACGAAGCAGGATGTTATGGAAAAAATAATGATAATTTTTGAGAGAAACTCTTTAGAGTTTGCCTTTCCGTCTCTCTCAATTTATAATGAAACAAAGGATGAACATGAATAAGGGTACAAAAAGAGCAGATATCAAACAGGGCGCTTCTGTCGCAATAGTTTTGAAACAGGACCAGGCAAGCGGTTATTTAACAGACGGAATTGTCAGAGACATTCTTACAAAGTCTCCAACCCATCCTCATGGCATCAAAGTCCGGCTGATGAGTGGTGAAGTAGGACGGGTAAAAGAGATATATTAGTTTTTCTTGACTTAATGGTATTGGGGGGGGATGTTCTTATATCATTTTACTGATAGAGAGCCATATCTGCCAAAGCGCAGCTGAGGAGATTCCGGCTGCAAAACCTGCAATAATATCATCTCCCATCACGCCGACTCCACCTTTTGCTTCACGGTCTATTCTCCCTATAATGGAGGGTTTTGTTATATCAAAATATCGAAAAAGAACAAAAGAGAGAAGTGACTGTACCAAAAATCCGTTTTGAAGATCCATTATCTCAGTGCTGGCAACACCGACAGCCGGTGCAACGCTGAGTGCAAACCACATCCCGGCAAGTTCATCTATCACTATTCTTTGGTCGTCATGGTTGCCTGATTCTTCTTCATATCTGTTTATAACCTTAATGGCAATAATAGAAATGAGCAGTGCAGCCAAAAAAAGTGTGGTTGCATCAAAGTAGACAAGTATTGCCATACCAAGCGGCAGTGAAACCAGTGTTCCCATAGTTCCTGGAGCTTTGGGAGAGAGTCCGCTGTAGCCTAAAGTGAGAAAAAACCAGTTCATTGTTTTCCTTATGTCAGTGATGTTGTTTGGTAGAGTTTCATCAGTTCAAGATAAAAATCTTTTTCTGTATGTTCTTCAAGTAAACCTTTTACAGGAAAAGTGTCATAATAGAGCTTTTCAAGATTTTTAAACCTGTTTGGAAAGAGTTTGGAAAGCAAAAATGATGAAATTTCTTTCCGTATAAGAACAGCAGGGGGTAAAAGTCCTGCCTCCAAAAGTGCCAAAATAGAGTCCGCATGGTAAGAGATCTGATGATGCTGTCCGTGAGGACAGGTGTTTTTGCTCACAAGCGTTTTGCACTCATCACAGTATACATACTCACTTGCAACGGTAATCTCGATATCTATGCCTGTAACTTTGTCTATGATTGATTTGTTTGAATTACAGTCATAAAACATGCCCAGACCGGCATGGTTACGGCCAATAGTCAGTCTGTCACAGCCATAGTTTTTTGCGACAATTGCATCGACAATAATTTCATTGTAGCCTGCAAAGATATAGCTGTTTTCAAGAGGAATAATAATTACCCGGTTTTTAGGAAGAAAATTATTTATAAAATACTCTAATGCCTCTTTTCGTACTTCATATTTTAAGTTTGCATTGTCATAAGGTTTGAGTAAAAATATAACAAGCAGATCGGTATTTTCGAGTGTTTGACGAATCAGTCTTTCATGGGCACGGTGAAGCGGGTTTACTCCCATCATCAAAGAGGAGGTGTGTTTTGCTCCTATGAGTTCTTTTGCTTTTTGAATTTTTATTTTGTTCTTGTGTTTTGTTTTGTTGATAATGGTATAGTTGCCGCTAAGCGCCCAGGTGCCTATTCTTTTGATGGTGGCCATGACACCCGGGTGGGTGAGGTCATCAGTGCCGTAGATATGCTTGACCCGTTCTTTGGGATCAATTTGAAAAGTTTCTTCGACACGGAGCACAGCAAACTCTTTACCGTTGCAGATAATAGTGACTTCCTCGTCCGGCTCTAAGGTAGGAATGATTTTTTCATTCTTTTTGCCAGAAGGAGCCAATATAAAAGGGAAGGGGAAAGACTGTCCGTTCACAAGACCGGTTTGTAGGACTTCTTTGGATTCCTGTTCATTCATAAGTTTTGTTACAGGGGCCAAAAGCCCTTCTGACACGAGCTCAAGGACAGAGGCAGCCTCTTTGTCTATATAAATTGTTTTATTTTTTCTTGATGATGTCATATTTCTTTCTTTTTTCCCATAAACTCTTGCGGCTTATTCCAAGTTTTTTTGAGAGTTCTGTATCCGGATATTTGTCTTGATAGTTTAAAACAATAAATTTGACATAATCTTCTATAGGCAGGATTTCTCCTTTGTCGAAAATATTGCTTTCGCTTTTTATCTCTATAACAGGATAGGCGACTTCCTCAATTTTATCACTGCTGGCAATAATAGCTTTTTTCCCCTGTATAAGGTCACAAAAACGTTTTTTATCACTTTTTTTGAGTGCCTGATAATCAATGATATATATAATGGAGTTTTGTGGCAGGGAAGCTATCTCATTTAATGCTTTTGAATCACTTAATGATAAAAAATGTATGGGAAGATTTTTCTTTTGGGCATATTCAAAGGCGAAGGCATCTGCATATTTCTGAAAATTGGATGATACAAAAAGCGGCAACTCGATTTCATCCAAATTCTGTTCATGTTTTGTATTGGAAAATGTATGTGCAAGATATTTTTCATAGGCTTCATTGCGTTTTTTAAGTTTTTCATAATCCTGATAATGGTCGATTTTTCGTACCAGTTCTTCAATCATAAAAGGTTTGAGGATATAGTCCTTTGCCCCGGCACTCAGTGGTTTTGAAACCGTGTCATTACTGATGTAGGAAACCATTAAAATGACGATAGAATTCTTAAATGTTTCTATAAGCGGATTAAAATCCTGTCCGTTAATGTTTGTTGAGAGTAAAACAACATCATAGTTGTTACTTCCGATAGCATCTCTTGTTGATGTACACATTTCACAGGTATGGCCAAGTTCGCCTAGTTTTGTTGCAATACTCTGGGCTAAATACACTTCATTTTCTATAATTAATATCTTCATGTTATCCTATTATCTTCCAGTTAAAATATTTTAAATTTGCATTGGCAATGACTCCAACACCTTCACTTCTGCCAATAAAACCAAGTTTTTCTGTGGTTGTTGCTTTGACATTGACTCTTGCTTTGTCGATTTTGAGTATCTTTGCAATAGTTTTTCTCATTGCATCTTTATAGTTTGCAATTCTTGGTTTTTGCGCGGCTATTGTAATGTCTGCATTGACAATTTCAAAACCGTAGTTATAGATTTTTGTCACGACTGTTTGTAACAGTTCTTTTGAATCTATACCTTTGTAGGCACTGTCGTTATCTGGAAACAGCATGCCTATATCACCCATACCGGCAGCCCCTAAAAGGGCGTCTATAAGTGCGTGCAGGGCAACATCTCCGTCACTGTGGGCTTTAAATCCGTAATCAGCATCAATCTCTACACCGCCAAGAAACATTTTTCTTTTTTCGTCAAAAGCATGGACATCAAAACCGTTGCCGCTTAAAATGTCACTTGAGGGTGCTTCGAGACATGGAAGCCTGTTTAAATCATGGGTAAAAGTGATTTTACAGGCATCTTCATCTCCTGCAACAAAGATACGGGTGCCTCCGTAGGCAACAATGGCACTGCTCTCATCTGTAAATTCCGTGGATGTCTGCAGGGCTTTTTGCAGTATTTTAGTGCGGGAGAGTTGGGGTGTTTGGATTTTTTTGACTTTATCTCTGTCTATTGTCGTATTTTCATATACTATAGTGTCTGTTACCGGTAAAAAAGGAACGATACAGTCAGCTTCTTCTTTTTGCGCAAGTATTCTTTGGAGCAAATCTTCGCTGATACAGGCTCTTGCTATATCACTGACAAGAACATATTCACTCTTTACATGTAGTAAGGCATTTTGCAAAGAGTCTTGCCTGGAACTGCCCCCTTTTACAAAAGAGTAATCGGCATAATTTTGCATAAAGGCAATATCTTCTTCGGATGAGACAACAATAATTTTTGAAAAAAGTCCGCTGTGAGCAAACCTGTCTGCTACAAACTGCCATAAAGGTTTGTGCTGTATGCGCAACCACTGTTTTTTTACAGAGGTGTCAAAGCGACTAGAACTACCGGCTGACAATAGTACAAGCGTTAAATCAGACAAATAGTCTCCTACATATATAAAAGTGTTACGAAATTATACACATAGAAAGCTTTTTTTTATCTTGAATGTGTAAATTTGTCATTTTTATGTTCACATTTTTTGACTAAGCACTTACATAAATAATCTCATCAATTCATTCACTTTATGTTAGATTAACTTTATTTGATTATATTTCCATCATATATAAAGAATGAAAAATAATATTGAGGAGTAGCTTATGAGATCTTCATGGGTAAAAGAGCGAGAGGGTGATTCTGTAAGAACACAGATGCACTACGCAAAGAAAGGCATCATCACACAAGAAATGGAGTATGTTGCAAAAATAGAAGATTTGTCTCCTGAACTGGTTCGTAGCGAGATAGCACGCGGCAGACTGATTATACCGGCAAATATTAACCACACATCATTGGAGCCAATGGCTATCGGAATTGCGAGCAGATGTAAAATCAATGCAAATATCGGTTCTTCTGCAATTGCCTCTGATGTACAGGGTGAAGTAGAAAAGATGGAGGTCTCTCAACACTATAAGGCAGATACGGCAATGGATCTCTCAACCGGCGGTGACCTGGATGAAATCAGAAAAGCTGTAATCGCTTCTTCAAAGATTCCTATCGGAACAGTGCCTATTTATCAGATTTTACATGATGTCGGTAACAAAATTGAGGATTTGACTATAGATGTTATGCTTGAAGTTTTGGAACGTCAGGCAAAACAAGGGGTTTCTTACTTTACAATTCATGCGGGTTTCCTGCTTGAGACTATGCCTAAAGTTGCAAAACGTAAAATGGGTATTGTTTCCCGCGGCGGTTCTTTAATGGCTGCCTGGATGATGCACTATCACAGAGAAAACCCTTTTTATACTGCATTTGATGATATTTTGGATATTTGTGCAAAGTATGATGTTTCTTTGTCTCTTGGAGATTCTCTTCGTCCCGGTTGTCTGGCAGATGCCTCTGATGAAGCGCAGCTTGGTGAACTTAAAGTGCTTGGAGATTTAACGCTTCGTGCCTGGGAAAAAGATGTGCAGGTTATGATTGAAGGTCCCGGGCATGTCCCAATCAATCAGATTGAGCGCAACATGAAGATACAGAGAGAACTTTGTCATGAAGCTCCTTTTTATATTCTAGGGCCGTTAGTTACTGATATTGCGGCAGGATATGATCATATCTCTTCTGCAATCGGTGCCGCTGTCGGTGGATGGCATGGAGCGAGTATGCTTTGTTATGTGACACCAAAAGAGCATCTTGGTCTTCCAAATGCAGATGATGTCCGTGAAGGAATTATCGCTTATAAAATTGCGGCACATGCTGCGGATATTGCCAGAGGTCGTAAAGGTGCGCGTGATATTGATGATGCTATGAGTGATGCACGCTACACATTTGACTGGGAAAAACAGTTTGAACTGGCACTTGACAGCGAAAGAGCACGGGAATACCATGATGAGACACTGCCTCAAGATGTATTTAAAGAAGCAGAATTCTGTTCTATGTGTGGGCCTAAATTTTGTTCATACAAAATTACACAGGAAATTATGGACAACCCTGAGGGAATAGAAAGAATTATTCAGGACAATAAAGATAAAGAAGCGGCAGAGGCTGAAGCAGAAGCTTTAGTTTAAAACCTGACTTAAAAATAAATTGATTTTAAACAAGACAATATTTATCTTATTTAGATATAGTACACTTTACAAAATAAAAATTGTTCACTGTTTAAACAGCCGGCACTGCTTAGCATTAAAAGTACCGGTTCCAACATTGCCATTAAGTTAAGCATTTTTTGGAACCCGTACTTTAGTGCGGGCTAGAGTGGCAGAAAAGCTAAAATAGTCGGCACTAAAGTACCGATTCCGAAGTGTTTCGGAACCTGTCCTGATGGATGGGCTGAAAACAGTATAAAAATTAAATAAATTAAAGGAAAACGAATGACTGAAGAAATTGTAAAATCGGCACTCTCAAAAGTTATGTATCCAGGATTTACCAAAGATATCGTAACATTTGGTTTTGTAAAAGATATAGCAATCAACGGAAATGATGTAAGTTTCACTGTTGAAATTACATCATCAGCACCGGAAGTGGCTGCACAGATAGTTGACGAAGCAGAAAAAGAGTTGAAAAATGCAGGTGCAGGTAAAGTTACTGTAAATATTAAAGCACCGCAAATGCCAAAAGAGAGTTCGTCTCAAGGTAAAAATATCGCACCGCAAATTAAAAACTTTTTGATGGTGAGTTCAGGTAAAGGTGGTGTTGGAAAATCAACTACTGCTGTAAATATTGCAATTGCACTTGCGCAACAAGGCAAAAAAGTAGGTCTTTTGGATGCTGACATTTATGGTCCGAATATTCCTCGTATGTTAGGTATTTCTGATCAAAAACCGGAAGTAACAGGAAACAAAGTGCTTCCGATGAAAGCATACGGCATAGAAGTTATGTCTATGGGCTCACTCATGGAAGAAGGGCAGTCGTTAATCTGGCGTGGTGCTATGATTATGAAAGCGATAGAACAGTTCTTACGTGATATTTTATGGTCAGAACTGGATGTTTTAGTAATTGATATGCCACCGGGAACAGGTGATGCACAGCTTTCACTTGCACAGGCTGTTCCTGTAACTGCGGGTCTGACTGTAACAACACCACAGTCTGTTTCACTTGATGATTCACGCCGTTCACTCGATATGTTTAGAAAATTAAACATTCCTATTGCGGGAATTGTTGAAAATATGAGCGGATTTATTGCACCTGACACCGGTGTTGAGTATGATATTTTCGGAAAAGGAACATCTCAGCCAATGGCGGATGAATTTGATACGAAAATAATCGCCGAAATTCCAATCGAACCGGCTATCCGTACCGGTGGAGACGAAGGAAAACCAATTATTTTTGCAGACCCGTCATCAGAAACAGCAAAACGTTATATGAAAGCTGCCGAGTCTATCTGGAGTACAATTGAAGAGATCAATGCAAACGGCGGAGTGGACAATCAGTCTGTTCAGCCGACAACACCACCAGGTGTAAGTGCATGTTCAACAGGTGGTTCTTCATCACAACAACAAAGCAGCGGAGGATGTGGCTGTAGTTAAAAAGTTATAAAAAAGCAACGCTTTTGCGTTGCTTAATCTCTTTCTAACCTTTTCTATCGTAAGTGTTCATCCTCTGACATCTCCGGTTTATACTCAACAATTTTATTTCTTCCTGTCGTTTTTGCCACATACAAAGCAGTATCTGCATATTTAATACATTTCCAAATCGTATCCCCGTCTTTAGGAAACTTGGATATACCTATACTCATGGTTTTTTGTATGGTTTTTCCGTTGCCGACATCAAAAACAAGTTTCGAAAATTCAGAGTGAATTTTTGAAGCAATCATTTTTGTTCCTTCATCTGTGGCATTGTGCAGCAGGACAACAAATTCTTCTCCGCCGTATCGAATAGCCAGGTCTGATTCTCTGATACTGCTGCGAAGTACTTCTCCTATTTTTGCAATGACTTTGTCTCCTACATCATGCCCGTAGGTGTCATTGACTTTTTTAAAGAAATCAACATCAAGCATTAAAACACTGTATGTTGTATTGTCCCGTTTGGCCTGATTTGCAAAAGTGTCTATAAACTCTTCGAGAAATCTTCTGTTATAAAGTCCTGTCATTGCGTCTCTGAGAGAGGTGTCACGGAGTTTTGACATTAAAATTTTACTCTCTATAACCGGTTTAGCCGCTTCAAGATAGTTTTCAATACTTTTGATAAAACTATTGACTCTGTTTAATTCATTTTTCTCTTTGGTTGTAATGGAAATGACAAGAGAGTTTTCATCATTAATTGTAAAAGGAATACATATATACTCCAATCCTTCGCAACTGCATTCTCGGCATAAATTGACAAATTCACTTGAGATTACTGCCGTATTTGTTCTGTGTGCTCTGCATAATGACGCTTCTTCGTCCACTTTGTCATTACAGACACTTTTGCCGTTGGAGATATAAATAAGCTTTCTTGTGGCTTTGAGTGTATCTATTTCATAAAATGCAAAATGGGAAAGCTCATATTTATTACTCAGTACATCTACAATTCTTTGATAGACTATCTCTTTAGTAAGATCATGTTCAATCGTCTTTTTGAATTTATATATATCCGAGAGTTCCCCGATGATTGTTTTTGCTTCATGAAGAGGGTCGCTTGAAGAGACACATCCCTGGGGAATAAATGTTGCAAGGTTGTATTTTATGTCGCCAAAGGTCTCCTGCATCTTTCGAAAGAGCGTATTGAGCTGGTCGACAATATTTTTTGCATCACCTTTGACTTTTGTGGTAAATTCATAGGAAAAGTCTCCCTTATAGGCTTTTCTTATTCCTTTTTGCATATTGGAGAAAAGTTCCATATAAGGTGTCACATAATGGTTGATCAGGAGTAATACAATGACAATGAAAAGAAGATTTATCCCAAGTATTTTTAAGATGGTGAACATTCCCGCATTGCGCATATCGGTAATATCAAACTCCATACTGATGGCTCCGAGTGTATCTCCGCGCTGAACATTGTGGCAGGAGAGGCAGTTTGGACCGTTTGCAACCGTGGCTTTATACGGGATTGTAATTCTAAGCATGGAGTTTTCAGTCGATTCTGAAATTTTCTGAACCGTTTTTCCTGTTTTTAAAACTTCTTCATCAATCGCATCTCTTACTGTTTCACTGTTAAAGCCTTTTCCGTATTGTTTGATGACTTTGTCAGATCGGACAATCCACAAGTTTTTTATTTTATCATTGTTGGAGCTGATCTGATTGAGAAAATAACTTCTTTTGTCCATAATACCGTTGACCATATGTGCTGTCAATCCATCTTTGACGATGGCTGCCGCCATTGTGGCTCTTTGTGTAGCATCTTTTATGCTGTATTCCCTAAAATTTAAAGAGACATTTACGATAGTGGCCAAACCAAGACCAAAAAGCATTAAAGCGACAAAGAGTAGGAGTTTTGATTTTGTTTGCATAGTGTTCACTTATAATAGGATTGTTTTTGTTATATTAGCCAGAAACAAATTAATTTAAAGTGAAAAATGTTATTTTTCTTTGAAGTGCGGGTGAAAGTGGTAAAAAAGCTAAAACAGTCGGCACTAAAGTACCGATTCCAAGGAGTCACTACATTTTGGAACCCGGACTTCAGTCCGGGCTTGCAGGCATAGAAAATACAGCTTTCAAGATATATCTATTCTACCGTAACACTTTTTGCAAGGTTTCTTGGCATGTCTACATCATTTCCAAGACGAATCGAAATTTCTAAAGATAAGAGTTGTAAAACAACCATCATTTCAAAAAACTCCAGCATATAGTGTTCACGTTTTTTTGTCTGGATGAAATCATCCGCCTTGTCAAATTCCAGAGGACTGATGGCACAGATAGTAGAATCTCTCGCACTCAGCTCCTCAACATTGCTTTTTGATTTTTCATAAAGCATGTGTTGCGGAAGCAGGGCAATGGTAAAAAGTTCCGGATCGGCCAAGGCGATAGGTCCGTGTTTCATCTCTCCGCTGGGATAGCCTTCGGCATGCAAATAGGAAATTTCTTTGAGTTTCAAGGCACCCTCAAGGGCCAACGGAAAGAAAACATCCCTGCCGATAAAGAAAAAACCGTGTCCGTGCAGATAGCGTTTGGACAATCTTTTAATACGCTCGTGCATTGCATCCTCTACATGTACGCTTGTCGGAATTGCGCGCAGATAGTGTATATGTTGTGTAAGTTCATCTTTGGTGAGTGTTTTCTTGCTTTGTGCTACATGTAAAGCAAGCATCCAAAAAACCGTGACCTGCGTTGCAAAGGCTTTTGTCGAAGCCACCCCTTTTTCAATACCTGCCCTTGTGAGTATCGTTTTGTCGGCAATACGGACCATGGAAGAGTTGTCAACATTACATATAACAAGCGTTTTTAATCCTGCTTTTTTGGCCATTTTGAGTGTCTCAAGTGTATCTGCAGTCTCACCGCTTTGGGAGATGACAATAAAAAGTGTCTCTTTACTCATGATGGGTGAACGGTAGCGAAACTCTGAAGCAACTTCAACAGAAGTTTTTATTTTTGCATAGCGTTCAAACAGGTAAGAGGCTGTCAGGGCGGAATGGTACGAAGTGCCGCAGGCACATAGTTTTATCTCGTTGATACCTTCAAAAAAATCCTTTCTTAGTTCATCAAAAATGATTGCATCATCACTTAAGCGCCCTAAAAGTGTATCGGCAATGACAGAGCTCTGTTCATATATCTCTTTTTCCATAAAAAAACGGTATCCCTCTTTTTGTGCGGAGAGTTTGTTGCCTGTAAGCTGCATGAAATGAGGCTCTTTTTTTTCATGGTTTTTGTCATAAATAACAAGCTCATCGGGTGTTGCATAGCCGTAATCACCGTCTTCAAAGTAATTGACTTCCCCGCACTGTCCGATAAGCGGTGTGTCTGATGATGCAAAATATTTTTCATTCGCTTCGTTGATACCTACAAGCATGGGAGAACCGTTTTTTGCAAAAAATATTTTATTCTTTTCTTCTTTTGTGACTAAAAGAATCGCATAGGCCCCTTTGAGCTCAGAAATTGTTTTTTCAAAGGCTTTAAAAGCATTTTTGGTGTTTTTCAGGTTTTTTTCAAATTGATGTACAATCACTTCGGTATCTGTCTGGCTTAAAAAAATGCTGCCTTCTTTAATGAGTTCTTTTTTTAACTCTGCATAGTTTTCTATAATGCCGTTATGCACGACATAGGAGTGTATTCCGGTATGGGGATGGGCATTGAGCTCTGTCGGTTTGCCGTGTGTTGCCCATCTGGTATGACCGATGCCGACGGCAAAGCCGCTTGTTTCGAAATTTTTTGTTTTTTCTTCAAGATTGACAAGTTTGCCTACTGCTTTGCAACTGAAAAAGTCATTATTGTTAAGTAAGGCAATCCCGGCAGAGTCATAGCCTCTGTATTCAAGCTCTTTCAGGCCGTTTAGTAAAATTTCTTTGGTATTCTTTTTTCCTATATATCCGACAATTCCGCACATGCAGTACCTTTATTTTGTGTTTTCTGATAATAATTCATAAATTTTTTCAACATTATTACATATATTGTTTTGTTTTTCCATTAAAAAACTGTCTCGGACCTTGTATTTGCTTGAATGGATTTTTGCTGTGATGATATTGATATGCAGCTCCTCAAATTTGTGCATGACATAGGCCAAAAGCCCTATCTGGTTTGCCGTATGAATTGTCAGTTCGGCATGTGTCATTGAGTGTTCACAGTCAATTGCAATCTCTTCTCTTTTGATGTGAATTTTTTTGAGTTTGACCTCTTTGTCCATATCAAAAGCATTGTCAATGGTGTCCTGAATTTCAACGAGTACATTAGAGTCTACATTCTGTATAAACTCGATTTTAAAATATTTAATGCCGTCAAAGAGGGTGAATATCTCCATCGAAGCGACATTGAGATGTGCCAGGGTAGCGAGAAGATAACCGATATTTAAAGGAATACGCCGATAAATTTCTATACTCAAAGAATTGATGTTTTTGACTCGGAAACTGTACTCTTTTGTCTCTTTTGCGATTTTTGCAATATTGATAATATCAACAGGCGAGTGTTTAAAGAAAAAGAGATTCGATTCTATTGTTAAAACTTTTTTCTGCAACAGACTCGGCAGTTCTTTAAACTCGTCAAGATTTCTGACTCTAGCTTCTATAAGCAGTCTTTTTTTCGCATCGGTAATTCTTCCTGTGTTCTGGGCAACCTCAAGAGCGCTTAAATACAAATCATACAAAAGTTTTGCATTAAAAGCGTTGTAGATATCTCCGCCGACACCGCTGATATCGGCATAGGTGAGAATGTAAAGCAGTTGAAGGTTTTTGGCGTCACCCACTTTTGACATAAATTTATAGAGTGTTTTTTCATTGTGTATGTTTTCTTTGAAGGCTACACTGCTCATAAGAATATGGTGCCGAACAAGAGTGACCGCTCTTTTTGTCTGCTCTTCATTCAAATGGATATGTTTTGCAAACTGGACGACAAGTTTTGCACCGACTTCACTGTGGTCCTGTCTTCTTCCTTTACCGCTGTCATGAAAAAATACGACAATTTTGAGAATCAGTTTTTCTTCTTCGCTCAGTGTATCAAAAAGGTTTTGCAAAAAAGGCTCTGTAATGTTTTCCAGGGCCTGGACACATTTGATGGAATGAATATCAACAGGATAGTGATGGTAGCCGTCAAACTGTGGCAGATGCATAACTTTTCGAAAATTCGGAAAAATTTTGGGGAGGATTCCCGCATCATAAAAAAGTTTTAAAAAGGAAGCTATATGAGCTTTTTTAAAGAGTTCTTTTATGAGAAAATAGGTTTTTTCTGCCAGTGGATGGGAAACTTTTGCAACACTAAACTGATGTAAAAAGCCGGCATCAAAACGATAGTCTTTGTCTTCCAGGTCAAGCAGGAGTTGCAGTAAATCGGAAATTTTTTGCTGAGGCAGCTTAAAAGAAGCATAGAGTCTTGCATTGTACTGATAAAAACCTTTTTTGAGCCTGTTTCGCTTGAAAGCTGCTATATGTTTGGCATCATAGATATACGGACGTACCATTTTTTTTACAAAAATCTGTGTGAAGTTATTGATACGCCATCCGGCTTCCAAAACTTTACCGGCAAGTTTTCTCTGTTCTTTAAACCCTAAAAGTTTACTGACTTGGGGAATATATTCCAAAAGCAGTCTGTCTTCTTGTTTGTTTGCTATGAGGTGCAGGGCGCTTCTGACTCTGTAGAGGAGTTCAAGGGCTATACGGAATTCTTTGTACTCTTCATCGCTGAAAACAGTGCCACTGAGTTCTTTGATACTGTTGATGCCATAAATTGTTTTTGCTACCCAGTAGATGAGATGGGCATCCCGTAAGCCTCCAACACTCTCTTTTATGTTTGGTTGCATAGAGGTCGGGTATTTTTTTCTTCTTTTTTGTGCCTCTTCTATTTTGGCAAGGAGAAACTCTTTTTGTTCATGCAGACGAATTCTGCCAAGTTCTCTTTGTGTTGCATGCCAGGTAAAGGGAGAGCCTGTGATAAACCTGGATTCCATTAAAGAGGTTTTTATGGTAACATCTTCTGTACTTGCTTTAAAAAGATCATCAACCTCGTGGACTCTGTGCCCGAGCTTCATTCCTGCATCAAGGGCAAGATAAAAGAGTTTTTCTATGATAAGTTCACAGTTATACCCCTCGACATCCTGGTAAACGATGAGCAGGTCAATATCACTGTGCACGCAAAGCTGTTCCCGACCGTAACTGCCAAGGGCTATAATGGCTATGGGAATGGAACTGCGCATAGGCAGATAGTTGCCAAAGGCACGGCGCAAAACGGTTTTGTACATTAATTCTATAATAGAATCAAGTTTTTTTGTATGGCGGACCAAAAAATCTTTTCCCTGATTTTTTGTAAAGAGTTCCGGCAGTGATTCTTTATACTCTTTTATATACTGTTTAAAAAGTTTTGAAAGCTCAAAATCAGAGCCTTTTTTTTCTAATACATTTTCTATTTCTAAAAGTAAATTCATAATTGATTATATTGAATTTTTGCTATAATTTGTCTTTAAAATTTAAAAAAGCCAAAATGTATATATCCGGAACCCGTACTTCAGTGCGGGCGAGAGTGGCAGGAAAATAACAACAGTCGGCACTAAAGTACCGATTCCGAGGAGTCATTGCATTTCGGAACCCGTACTTCAGTGCGGGCTGAGAGTGGAATGAAAGTAACCGTAACCTGTACTTTTAACGCTAAAGCGTAACTTAGAAAAAAACTAAATTTTTTTCTGCAGTGCGGGCTGAACACGGAAAAAAAATAAAAAAGGGAAAACAAAAATGACAATTACAAAAAGCGTAACATTCATAGCAAAAGATGGCTGTGAAGAAAAAATGAAAGAACTGCTGTCTGCTATGGTAGCACCGAGCAAGGCAGAAAAAGGCTGTATTTTCTATGAAATATTTCAATACAAAAACGATAAAAAAAGATTTATGGCAGTAGAAACCTGGGAAAATGAGGCTGCACTGGACGGGCATAAAGCTTCCGCACATTACAAAGTATATAAATCTTCATATGAGCCATACTGTGAAGACAAATATACAGATGAACTAGAAGTGTTGGGGTAAAGCATGGACAATTTATGGAATGAAAAAAAAGCGGCTACATGTAAGAGTGATTTGGATTTGCGAGTCTACAGCTCGAATCTTTTAGGGCAAAATGATGAACTTGTGCTTCACGGAGGCGGCAATACCTCACTCAAAAGTAAGATAAACGGCGAAGATATCTTACATGTAAAGGGCAGCGGCTGGGACTTGGCAAGCATAGAGGCAGAAGGTTTTGCCCCTGTGAAGCTGGATGCACTTTTGGAAATGGCAAAACGCGAGCATTTGAGTGACAGTGAAATGGTACGTCTGCAACGTGAAGCGATGACAGACAAATCAGCACCGAATCCTTCTGTCGAGGCGATTTTGCATGCGCTGATTCCCTACAAATTTGTAGACCATACGCATGCGGATGCGATAGTGACAATTTCAAACTCTGTTAATGGTGATGAACACATTGTGAAACTATTTCCGAATTTTTTAATAGTAGATTATGTCATGCCGGGCTTTGAACTGGCACATACAATCTATGAAATGACAAAAAATTTGGACTGGGAGAGCATAGACGGTATCATTTTACATCATCACGGGATTTTTACTTTTGATAATGATGCCAAAAAATCTTATGACAAAATGATAGCGGCCGTGACAAAAGCAGAGAAATTTTTGGATGAACAGGCCGTTGTGCATATTGAGCATAATTACGTGCACAGTGACTGCGACATTGGTAAAATTACAAAGGTACTTTCTGCCGCGAAAGGCTATGAAGTCTCTATCAATATCAACCAGTCACCATTAGCCGCATTTTATGCCTCACAGCCGAATTTAAAAGAATTTGCATCCCGCGGTGTTTTGACTCCCGAGCATATCATACGCACAAAAAGAGTACCGCTTGTGATGGAAGATACCAATTTAGAAGCAGCAGTAGAACAATACATGCAAGAGTATAAAGCATATTTTGAAAAATATGCCACTGATGAGGTGATGCTCAATCCTGCACCAAATTATATGATTATTAAAAATCTCGCAGTCATCTCTTTTGGTAAAGACAGAAAAGAGGCGGCTATCATCAATGACATAGTCAACCACACAATGCTCGCAGTCTTACGTGCAGACAAACTCGGCGGCTATCAAAGCATCAGTGAAAAAGAGAGCTTCGCCATGGAGTACTGGGAACTGGAACAGGCGAAACTGAAAAAGTAGCAATAGTCGGCACTAAAGTACCGATTCCAAGGAGTCACTGTATTTCGGAACCCGTACTTTTAACGCTAAAGCGTAACTTAGAAAAAAACTAAATTTTTTTCTGCAGTGCGGGCGAGAGTGGCAAAAAAGTAGCAATAGTCGGCACTAAAGTACCGATTCCAAGGAGTCATTGTTCTTGGAACCCAGACTTCAGTCTGGGCGAGAGCGGCAGGAAAAAAACAACAGTCGGCACTGAAGTACCGATTCCGAGCTATTTTCGGAACCCGTACTTCAGTGCGGGCTGAACCAGATAGAAATTTCAAAAAGGCAGAAACACAGAATGAACCACACAAAACTGCATCATATCAGCCTCCAAGAACACTACCAGTTTATAACCTTTCGTACACAAGAGAGTGTGGATGCTTACGTGCAAAAAATTCTGGCAAATGATGAGAAAGAGCATATAAAACAGTTTCAAATAGACAACTATTTAGACAGTTCAAAAAACGGTGCCTATCTGTATGATGAAGCGATTGATGTTTTTATAGATGTGATTTTACAAAAAGATGAACATCTTTATGATGTGCAAATCATGGCGATTATGCCAAATCATATTCATATATTATTGAAGCAAAATGATGATTTAGGTAAAATTATGCAATATATCAAAGGCACAAGTGCGGTTGAATTAAACAAACTCCTACATAAATCAGGAAAATTTTGGGCAGAAGGGTACTATGATAAACTCATAAGAGATGAAGAGCACTATGTAAAAGTTTATAACTACATAAAAAATAATCCTCTTAAAGCCGGACTGAAGGATGAAAGAGTTTTTAGCAAATATGAGTAACAACAGTCGGCACTAAAGTACCGATTCCAAGGAGTCACTGCATTTCGGAACCCAGACTTCAGTCTGGGCTGAACATGGAATGAAAGTAAGAACAGTCGGCACTAAAGTACCGATTCCGAGGTATTTCCGGAACCCGTACTTTTAACGCTAAAGCGTAACTTAGAAAAAAACTTTTGACTAAAGTCTTATGCCAAATTTCACTAAATGAAATTAGGTAAATTTTTTTCTGCAGTGCGGGCGAGAATGGCGAAAAAGTAAAGCAAAAAGGAAAAACATGGCATATCTTTTAGCAATAGATGCGGGAACAGGCAGTATTCGTGCTGTGATTTTTGACACGCTGGGGAAGCAAATTGCCGCAGAACAAAAAGAGTGGACACACTTAGAAGAAGAGGGTGTGGCTGATTCCATGGCTTTTGATTTTGAAAAGAACTGGCTGCTTACATGTAACTGTATTAAAAATGTCATACAAAAAGCAAACATTGACGCTGCAGATATTTTGGCACTCAGCGCTACAAGTATGCGAGAGGGAATTGTACTGTATGACGCAAACGGCAATGAACTGTGGGGCGTTGCGAATGTCGATGCCCGTGCTTCAAAAGAAGTAAAATATTTAAAAGAAAAATTTCCGGAAATTGAAGAAGAGTTTTACCAAAAAAGCGGACAAACCTTTGCTCTTGGTGCTTTGCCCCGTTTGCTGTGGCTGAAAAACAACAGACCCAAACTGTATGAAAAAGTAGCAAATATTTCTATGATAGGTGACTGGATTTTGGCACGCCTGAGCGGAGTGATAGCCGTGGACCCGAGTAACGGCGGAACTACTGGGATTTTTTCGCTTGCTTCGCGTACTTGGGAAAAAGAGATGGCACAAAAAGTCGGCATAAAAAAGGAGATATTTCCTCCTGTGTTGGAAACAGGAATGATTCTTGGCAATGTAAGCGAAAAAGTTACAGATGAGACAGGACTGAGCCCCTTGACGAAAGTTGTTATGGGCGGAGGTGATGTACAGCTTGGCTCTGCCGGACTCGGAGTTGTCAAGGAGGGTGATGTAGCCGTTTTGGGCGGCAGTTTTTGGCAACAGGTGGTCAATATACCAAGCAGTGTCAAACCGCCAAAAGATATGAGCATACGTGTTAATCCGCATGTTATCGAAGGTCTTTCTCAGGCAGAAGGCATAACATTTTTTTCAGGGCTGGTGATGCGATGGTTTCGTGACGCTTTTTGTCAGAGGGAAAAAGAAGAGGCAAGTCTGTGCGGCAAAGATGTGTATGAAATTTTAGAAGAAAAAGCACAGAAAATTCCTGCCGCTTCATACGGTATTTTACCGATATTTTCTGATGTGATGAAATACGGTAAGTGGTACCATGCCGCGCCGAGTTTTTTAAATCTCGGACTTGACGCTGAGAAATACAATCATATTTCGATGTTTCGGAGTTTGGAAGAAAATGCTGCTGTTGTTTCAAGCATAAATTTGGAAAAAATAGCCGCATTTGGCGGGGTAAATATAGAAGAGATCGTCTTTGCAGGCGGGGCAAGCAAAGGAAAACTATGGGCACAGATTTTAGCAGATGTTACGGGTTGTGTGGTGAAAATTCCAAAAGTAACGGAAGCCACAGCGCTCGGTGCGGCAATGGCTGCCGGTGTCGGAGCAGGTGTGTATGAAAGTCTACAAGAAGCGGCAAACAGTTTGGTGGTCTGGGATAAAAAATACCTGCCAAATCAGAATAACAGAGAAGTTTATGACAACTTAAAAAGAAAGTGGCAAAAAGCGTATGAAGTGCAATTAAAGCTAGTTGATGATAATATCACGACTTCAATGTGGAAAGCCCCCGGACTTTAAAGAAGTAAAGTCGGCACTGAAGTACCGATTCCGAGGTGTTTTCGGAACCCAGACTTCAGTCTGGGCGATAACGGCAAAGAAGCAACAATAGTCGGCACTAAAGTACCGATTCCGGGGGATGTGCAGTTGCTTTGGAACCCGTACTTTAGTGCGGGCGAAAGCGGCAAAAAAGCAACAACAGGTGCTAAAAAAACAGGTAAAAGAATGAATAACAGAATAAATTTTGAAGATGCAATAAAACTTTATGAAAAAGACCTTTTTGAACTCGGTGAACTTGCCGATGCAAAACGTCAGAAATTACATGGCAAAAAGACATATTTTAATATTAACCGGCATATAAATCCTACAAACGTATGTGCAGATGTTTGCAAATTTTGTGCCTACTCTGCAACACGCAAAAACCCTAACCAGTATACTATGAGCCATGAAGAAATTATGAAAATAGTCGATAATATAGTGGCACATGACGCAAAAGAGGTACATATAGTCTCTGCTCACAATCCTAATGTGACGCTCGATTGGTATTTGGGTATTTTTAAAAAAATAAAAGAGAAATATCCTGCCTTACATGTAAAGGCGTTGACTGCTGCAGAAGTAGACTTTTTGTCTCGTCATCATGGGCTCACGTATGATGAAGTGCTTGACTTGATGGTAGAAAACGGCGTGGATTCTATGCCGGGCGGCGGTGCTGAGATATTTGATGAAAAAGTACGTGACTACATCTGTAAAGGCAAAGTAACTTCGGACCAATGGTTCGAAATTCACAGAAAATGGCACGAACGAGGGAAAAAGTCTAATGTGACGATGCTGTTTGGGCATGTAGAATCACGTGAAAACCGTATAGACCATATGATGCGTATACGTGAACTGCAGGATATAACAGGCGGATTTAACGCATTTATACCGCTTGTGTACCAGACGGAAAATAATTACCTCAATATTGACAAACCTATCACGGCAAATGAAATACTCAAAACCTATGCTGTCGCAAGACTGGTGCTTGACAATGTCGCGAATTTAAAAGCCTACTGGGTGACATCAACCGTGAATTTGGCTCTTGTCGCACAGGAATTCGGGGCAAATGATTTGGACGGTACGATAGAAAAAGAGTCGATCAATTCTGCAGCAGGGGCAAAAAGTGCCAACGGAGTGGATGTAGAAGAGTTTACAGGATTGATAAAAAACAGTGGTTTTACGCCTGTTGAGCGTGACAGTGTTTATAATGAAATAAAGGTCTGGTAAGCTAGTCGGCACTGAAGTACCGATTCCGGGGAGCCACTGTATTTCGGAACCCGTACTTCAGTGCGGGCTGGGAGTGGCAGGAAAGTAACAACAGTCGGCACTAAAGTACCGATTCCGGAACCGATTTCAGTGCGGGCTGAGCATGGTAGGAGAGTGAAAAAATGGACATATCGGTAATCATTCCAACCTATAACCGATACAAACTTCTAAAAAGAGCTATAAAATCAGTACTCGATCAAACATACACAGCAAAAGAAATTATAGTGATAGATGACGGTTCTACTGATGCTACATGTAACATACAAAAAGATTTCCCAAATATTATATACATTTACCAAAAAAACAGGGGTGTTTCTGCTGCCCGTAACCGAGGTATAGAGATTGCCAAGAGTGAATGGATAGCTTTTTTAGACTCAGATGATGAATTTTACCCCCAAAAACTGCAAAAACAGGTAGATTTTCATAAAGCAAATCCGGATATTTTGATGAGTTATACGCAGGAGCAATGGGTAAGAAACGGCGTTACGGTAAAAATACCTAAAAAATACAGAAAAATAGGAAAAGATGCTTTTTTGGAAAATCTGTCATATTGTAATATTGCTCCGTCATCCGTAATGCTTCATAAAAGCTTACTTGAAAGAGTAGGGCTTTTTGATGAGCATTTGGAAGTATGTGAAGATTATGACCTGTGGCTTCGCATTACATGTAAGCATAAAATAGGGCTTATCAATGAAAAACTCATTAGAAAATATGCAGGGCATGATGCTCAACTCGGGTTTCGAAAAAATATGGATGTATATAGAATAAAAGCGCTTAAAAAGCTGTTGCTTACATGTAACAGCGAAGAAAAAAGGCTTTTAATACAACATGAGTTGGCTGGGAAAATTTTAGAGCAACAAAAAAGAGAGATGAAAGCATGAAATTTTTACTATTGCTATTGCCATTGTTGCTTTTTGGAGCAAAGCCAAAGCTGTTACTTTTGCAAACCTATAAAGACCAAAATGTCAGCGGTTGGCTTGTGAGTGAAAAGCTTGACGGCATACGGGCTTACTGGGATGGAAAGCATCTCGTCAGTCGTGGCGGTAAAATAATTCATGCACCGAAATGGTTTTTGCAAGACTATCCGCCGTTTGCTATTGATGGTGAGTTATGGACGAAAAGGGGTGATTTTGAAAACATTTCCAGTATTGTACGAGACAGGGTGCCGAGTACGCAATGGCAGACAGTAAAACACTGCATTTTTGAAGTGCCGAATGTTCAAGGCGGTTTGTTGCAGCGACTTGAAAAGGTGAAACCCTATGAGGGTAAATATATCACAATTATTCCTCAGCATACCGTCAAAAACAAAACAGATTTGATAAAGTTTTTAAAAACAGTAGAAGCAAAAGGAGGAGAAGGTGTGGTCGTTCGTGACCCGCTTGCACCGTATATCAACAAAAGAACAAGTAAAGCATTGAAGGTGAAAACATTTCATGACAGTGAATGTGAGGTAGTCGCCGTCATAAAGGGCAAAGGAAAATACAGCAGGGTTTTGGGTGCTTTGCAATGCAGACTGCCAAACGGCACACTTTTTAAAATTGGTTCTGGATTTAGCGATGAAGAGAGAAGAAATCCGCCAAAAACAGGGGATATTGTTACTTTTAAATATAAAGAGTTTACAAAATACGGTAAGCCGAGATTTCCTGTTTTTATGCGGGTACGGTCAACGCCATTAAGTTAAGCATTTTTTTGGAACGCGGACTTCAGTCCGGGCTGAGAGTGGCAAAATTATTGCAACAGCCGGCACTGAAGTACCGGTTCCGGGAAAGTAGTAATTTGGCACTGACTAACTAGAACAGAAATTGCTTAAAAAGATAAAATTCATAAAGAAGGATTTTATCATGGCAGTAAAAGAGAGTGAAAGAAAATACAGACCATATAAACGATTAACACAAGAGCAGATAGAACTTATATATAAACTCTTTGAAGAGAAGATGGAACAAAGGAAGATAGCAAGAGTACTAGGGGTGCACTTGCGTACAGTACAATACCATTTAAAAAAAACTCAACGAATATAAAGATCTTTATATCGACTTTGCAAACAGAATCAAATCGGCACCTGTAGTCTTTACATACATGATAATGGATGAACCGTATACATTCATAGGTAAAAAGTCAAAAAGATACTATTTATGGGCATCTATAGCTGTTACACAACATGGAAAATATTTCTATTTTTATCATCTCTCAAGATATAAAAATGCAGGAGCGCTTTTTGAGTTTAATCAACAACTCCCGTCTACAGATAAAATATACTGTGACGGTTGTTTCTCCTATGATAAGATTTATGGATCTAAAGCAAGTATGGAGAAATCCAAAATAACCAATGTGATTGAAAACCTTAATTCTCAGATAAGAGATAAAATCTCTTATCTTGTTAGAAGAACAAAAGCCCATGCCAGAAGTTATGAGTGGCTTGATAATAGACTTGCCTGGTTCTTTGTTAATAAAAATATTGGTAAATAAGGTTATTTAGTCAGTGCCAAAAATTAGTAATAATATCGGATGGGAATTGAAAAGTATTTTTCAAGATTGCACAAAATGTCAGGTTTTGCTCCCTGTGGACTGGAAAATAGCAGAAGACACGGTTGTGCAACCGGATAACAGTGTAATATGTCATGAACCAAAAAATGAAGCATACATAACACAGGCACCAAAAATTATTTTTGAAGTGTTGTCCAAAGCAACCGCCAAAAAAGACAGAGGCATAAAATATGATTTGTATGAAAAAGAGGGTGTAAGCTACTACATTATAGTCGATCCGGAAGAAGAAAATGCAAAAGTGTATCAGCTTCAAAACGGAAAATATATAAAAATGTGTGATGTCAGTGATGCCGTTGTTGTCTTTAAAATAGACGAATGCAACAAAGAGCTGCCGTTTGATTTTAGCAAGATTTGGAAATAGTCGGCACTGAAGTACCGATTCCGGGGGATGTGCAGTTGCTTCGGAACCCGTACTTCAGTGCGGGCTGAGCGTGGCAGGAAAGTAACAACAGTCGGCACTGAAGTACCGATTCCGGAGAGCTTTAGTGTAAATAACTTATTTTTTACACTTTCCGACTATTAAGTTAGTCTTGTTCTTTTCCACTGTTTTAGTACTAATGCCTTTTACAGATGTTAAGTCATCTATATTCTTAAAACAGTGATTTTCTCTGTAGGCTAAAACAGCTTCAGCTTTTTTCGCACCTATGCCGTTAAGCGTTGTCAGTTCTGATTTACTTGCATTGTTTATATCTACTGCACTCAAAAGCAGTGTAGCACTTATGGCTAATATAGCTAAAAATTTCATGGGGACCCTTTTTTTGATTTGGAACAGTATACATAAAAAAATATTATTCAGCTAATTTTATTGTAAATTGTCAGAATATTGTGTGAAATCTGGGTGAAAATGAGGTATTTAAGAATTTGGAATTGTTAGTCGGCACTGAAGTACCGATTCCGAGTGATGTACAGTTGTTTTGGAACCCGTACTTCAGTGCGGGCTGAGAGTGGCAGACAAGTAACAACAGTCGGCACTGCAGAAAAAAATTTACCTAATTTCATTTAGTGAAATTTGGCATAAGACTTTAGTCAAAAGTTTTTTTCTAAGTCATGCTTTAGCATAGAAAGTACCGATTCCGAGAGCTGTTGTTTTTTGGAACCCGTACTTCAGTGCGGGCTGAGAGTGGTAGGAAAGCTACAATAGTCGGCACTACAGAAAAAAATATTATTTAGCTAATTTTATTGTAAATTGTCAGAATACTATGTGAAATCTGGGTGAAAATGAGGTATTTAAGAATTTGGAATTGTTAGTCGGCACTGAAGTACCGATTCCGGGGGATGTGCAGTTGCTTTGGAACCCGTACTTCAGTGCGGGCTGAGCGTGTCATGAGAGTTGGCGAGCGACGGCGAAATATGTAGGATATAATACCCGGTTTGGATTTATAAAATGTTTCAAAAATATGAAATATTGCTTTAAAAAAAACTATACAAAAGCTGTTCAGACAAAGAAAAAAGAAAAAAACTGCCGAAAAGCTTCATACTAAGCAACTATTCAGTTAAGTATGACTATAATTCCAACTCTTTCATAAAGGCCTGTTAGCTCAGTCGGTAGAGCAAGTGACTGAAAATCACTGTGTCCTTGGTTCGATTCCGAGACAGGCCACCACCTCTTTAAGTTGCAATCAAAAAATCAATAATAAAACATAAGAGAACCGCCGTTTGCTTTTAGTAAGATTTGGAAATAGTCGGCACTACAGAAAAAATTTAGTTTTTCTTACAAGTCATGCTTTAGCATAGAAAGTACCGATTCCGGATGGGTTTAAAAAGAAAACTCTGACCTTAAAATGAAAAAATAACTTACTTTTTACACTTTCCTACCATTAGTTTGGCTCTGTTCTTTTCTACGGTTTTCGTACTGATGCCTTTGACTGCTGTTAAATCATCTACATTTTTAAAACAGTGATTTGTTCTGTAGGCTAAAACTGCTTCAGCCTTTTTCGCACCGATGCTGCTGAGTGTTGTCAACTCTGATTTGCTTGCATTGTTTATGTCTACTGCACTCAAGAGCAGTGTAGCACTTATGGCTAATATAGCTAAAAATTTCATGGGGATCCTTTTTTTAATTTGGAACAGTATATATAAAAAAATATTATTTAGCAAATTTTATTGTAAATTGTCAGAATATTGTGTGGGTTTCTGATAGTAATGGGTATTTCTGGAATCTTGAATTGTTAGTCGGCACTGAAGTACCGATTCCGAGGAGTGTGTTTTTTCGGAAGTCATCCTTTAGCATAGAAAGTACCGATTCCGAAGGGTGGCTAAAATGAAAGTCAACATTTTATAACTCTATAAGTAAAAAAAGATTATAATTCAAAAAATGAATTTTAAAAACTTATTTTAATGAAAAATATTTAGGAATACCATATTGCAAAATGATGAACTGACACTGAATGTACTTAGAAAAATAGAAAACTCAAAAAGTCAAAAAAGTTTGGCGCATGAACTGAGCCTCAGTGTCGGAAAAGTAAACTATGTTCTCAAAGCACTCATAGAAAAAGGCTTGGTAAAAGCTGAAAATTTCTTCGCAAACAAACATAAAAACCAGTACAAATACCTTTTGACAGAAGATGGTATAAAAGCCAAAATAGACCTCACAAAAAAATTCATTGCCAGAAAAAAAGCGGAATATGAAGAACTGCAAAAAGAGTTGGAAAATGATTACACAACTCATTAAAAAGGGTGAAAACCAATATATAGAATTTAAAACTTCATTTCAAAAAGAGGTCATATCTTCTGTTGTTGCTTTTGCCAATGCTAAAGGCGGTAAGATTTTAATAGGAGTGAGTGACAGTGGTGATATTTTAGGTGTAGATGTTAATAAAGAGAGTTTGAAAAACTGGCTAAACCAGATAAAATTAAGCACATCACCTTCTGTTATACCTGATATCGAGATAGAATCAGTAGACGATAAAAACATAGCAGTTATAGATGTAAAAGAATACCCCATAAAACCTATCAGCTATAAAAATAGATACTATTTACGAAAAGCAAACTCTAACCATCTTATGAGTATGGAAGAGATAGCAAATGAGTACCTTAAAACCAAGAACAGTTCGTGGGATTACTATGTAGATACTATGCAGAACTTTAGTGATATAAGTTTAGAAAAAGTAAATAAGTTTATTCAAAAAATAGAAAAAAACTTCAATAAAACTTTCGATGAAAATCCTATGCAAGTTTTACAAAAATATGGACTTGTTCGAGAAGACAACATCACTTTTGGTGCATATTTGCTTTTTGTGAAAGATTTTTGTTTGATTTCTGGTGTGCAGGCAGGAAGGTTTAAAACTCAGACAGATATTATAGACAGTATTTCGCTCAATACAGATATTTTAACAGAAGTAGATGAGTTGATAATTTTTCTGCGAAAGCATTTGATGGTAGAGTATATTATCACTGGGAATCCACAAAGGGAAGAGAGATATGACTACCCTTTAGATGCGATTCGTGAAGTAGTATTAAATATGATAGTGCATAGAGACTATCGCTGTAGCAGTGATAGTATCATCAAAATATTTGATGATAAAATAGAGTTCTATAACTCTGGTGCTCTTTATGATAATCTAACAGTAGAGCAGTTGCTTTCAAATAATTATGAATCTAAAACTAGAAATAAACTTCTAGCTCTAATGTTTAAAGAGTGTGGACTTATAGAAAAATACGGTTCAGGAATAAGTCGCATAAAAAGACTTTGCAAAGAGCATAATATTGTAGAACCAAAGTTTGAAGAGGTTTCAAACGGATTTAAAGTAACACTGTATAAACAAAAAATATCAAATGTCGGAACAAATGTCGGAACAAATGTCGGAACAAATGTCGGAACAAATGAATTAAAAGCATTTATAGAAGCCAATCAACCCCTTAGAG
This sequence comes from Sulfurimonas sp. SWIR-19, assembly GCF_020410885.1. Lineage (GTDB taxonomy): Bacteria > Campylobacterota > Campylobacteria > Campylobacterales > Sulfurimonadaceae > Sulfurimonas > Sulfurimonas sediminis. The sequence goes on from NZ_CP084578.1 coordinate 801,136, forward strand.
TTTCAGCTATAAAAGAACATTTTAATCAAGTAACAACAAGAACCATTGAGAGATGGATAAAACAACTAAAAGAGCAAGGTCACATAGAATTTAAAGGTAGTAAGAAAACAGGTGGGTATTATGCAAAAACAAAATAAAATATTTCTTATAGAAGAGCTTAAAAAGTGAGTGAAGATATTATGCAAGCAATAAGATTAATAAGCACAAGAGGCAGTAGAATATGACTTTATATGAATTGTATAAATACACGCCAAAACAGATAATAGAAGTGGAATACTTACTTGATCAAGCAAAGAGATTTGATATATTAGACGAAGTACAAGAAGCATTTTTTCAGTTTTCTCCAGATTTAGTTGAAGAAGAAATTGAAGGTTTTGGAGAGCATGAACCGTGGGCAATTTCACATAAAAGAGATATTGTCAATGAGATAATATTTTATTTGATAAAAAAAGTATCTGAGGACGAGTATATAGCAGAGTATTGGGAAAATGAACAAATTTTCAAAGAATTGTTTACACCCTTTATATTGCAAAATGATTTAAGAAAACTAGAAGATGAAAAGATTGTTGAACTTTTTAAAGCTTATCTTGATAATAATGGCAGTAAAGATTTTTCTATAGTTCGTCAAGAAGGAAAAAGGTCAAGCTATGAAAAATTTTAAACCCTTCGAATTCGACGAGTTTAGAAAAGAAGCAGCCATAGAGCTTACAAGTCTTCTCGGAACCCAGACTGAAGTCTCAATGCCATTAAGTAGCATTCTCTTGGAACGCGGACTTCAGTCCGGGCTGAGATTGGCAAGAGTACTGCGACAGCCGGCACTGAAGTACCGGTTCCGAGAAAGTATTAATTCTCTTAACTTAATGGCATTGAGACTGAAGTCTGGGTTCCGAAGAAACAGTGTCGCATTGGAACCGGTACTTCAGTGCCGGCTGATGAAGCATTGATATAAATGAAGGGGATAGAAAAACAATGAAAATAGCAATAGCAGGTACAGGGTATGTGGGCTTGTCAAATGGTTTACTTTTAGCACAAAATAATGAAGTGGTAGCACTCGACGTCATTCCTGAAAAAGTGGCAATGCTGCAGAAGAAAATAAGTCCTATAGAAGACAAAGAGATAGAAGAGTACCTAAAAAAAGACGACATAAATTTCAAAGCTACTTTAGATAAAAAAGAGGCATATACGGGTGCGGATTTTATCATCATAGCTACACCAACTGATTATGACCCTGATACTAACTACTTTAATACGAAAACCATAGAGTATGTTGTGCAAGATGTACTGGAGATAAATCCAGATGCGACAATGGTCATAAAATCTACCGTTCCGGTAGGCTATACAAAAAGCTTACGAGAGAGATTTGACACTGAAAACATCATCTTTTCTCCGGAGTTTTTGAGAGAAGGAAAAGCACTCCATGATAACCTCTACCCGAGTAGAATCATAGTAGGCGAAAAGAGTAAACGCGCAGAGACTTTTGCAAACTTATTGGCAGAAGGAGCCATAAAAGAAAATATAGATATTTTATTTACCGATTCTACAGAGGCAGAGGCTATAAAACTCTTTGCAAATACTTACTTAGCTATGAGAGTAGCATATTTCAATGAGCTAGATAGTTATGCACAAACACACAACTTAGATGCGAGACAGATTATAGAAGGTGTAGGCCTTGACCCACGTATAGGTACGCATTACAATAACCCGAGTTTTGGGTATGGTGGGTACTGTTTACCAAAAGACACAAAACAATTAAGAGCAAACTATGAAAATGTTCCATGTAACTTAATAAGTGCCATAGTAGAAGCAAACAGTACTAGAAAAGATTTCATAGCAGAGTCGATTTTGAAACTAAACCCTAAAGTCGTAGGCATTTACAGACTTACCATGAAATCAGGCTCAGATAACTTTAGAAGTTCAGCCATTCAGGGCATCATGAAACGTATAAAAGCCAAAGGTGTTGAGGTGGTAATTTATGAGCCGGTAATGAAAGAGGAGTCGTTTTTTAACTCAAGAGTCATAAAAGATTTGGATGAGTTTAAAAGCATAAGTGATATAATAGTAGCGAATAGATTGAGTGAAGATGTTTTAGATGTGAAAGATAAAGTTTATACTCGTGATATATTTAATAGTGATAGTTGAGGACAAAAAAGAATGAAAATACTAGTAACAGGAACAGCAGGCTTCATAGGGTACCACCTGGCAAAAAAATTACTTGAACGTGGTGATGAAGTAGTAGGCATTGACAATATAAATGACTACTATGATGTAAACTTAAAACATGCAAGACTAAAAGAGCTTGGTATAACAGGAACCGATGCTTTAGCTTCGGCTGACAACGCAGAGGCAAGCAATATGGAAGAAAAGATAATAAATTCAACAAAATATAAAAAGCATAAGTTTGTAAAACTTGATTTATCAAATACCCAAGCAGTTTATAAACTTTTTGAACTAGAAAAATTTGATGCGGTGATGAATCTTGCTGCACAGGCCGGAGTAAGACATTCGCTGGAAAATCCTCATGCTTACATACAGAGTAATGTAGTGGGCTTTATGAACATACTGGAAGCCTGTAGGCATAACGGTGTAAAAAACTTGGCTTATGCCTCCAGCTCTTCTGTATATGGACTCAATCAATCACAGCCTTTTAAAACAACAGATAAAACAGAACATCAGGTAAGTATTTACGCAGCAACCAAAAAGAGCAATGAGATGATGGCACATACCTATGCACACCTTTATGGTATACATGTAACAGGACTAAGATTTTTCACTGTTTACGGACCATGGGGCAGACCGGACATGGCTCCTATGCTCTTTACGGATGCTATCTTAAATGATAGAGCTATAAAAGTATTTAACAACGGGAAAATGAGTAGAGACTTCACCTACATAGACGATATAGTAGATGGTATCATAAAAGTGATAGATAACCCGGCACAGGCAAATGAGAAATGGGATGCAAAAGAGCCAGAAATAAGCAGCTCATCGGCTCCTTACAAAATCTACAACATAGGAAACAATGCACCACTCCCTCTTATGACATTCATAGAGACATTAGAAGACGCACTCGGTAAAAAAGCAGAGAAAAATTTCATGCCTATGCAAGATGGCGATGTGGTGAGTACTTATGCGGATGTGAGTGGACTTATAGAAGATTTTGGTTATAAGCCAGATACTGAGTTAAAAGATGGTATAAAAGAGTTTGTGAAGTGGTATAGAAGTTTTTACGGAGAAAAGAAATGAAAATAGCAATAGCAATAGCAGGAACAGGATATGTCGGCTTAAGTAACGGTTTACTTCTTGCACAAAATAACGAAGTCGTAGCACTGGACATCATTCCAGAAAAAGTAGAGTGATGGTATAATAGCTAATAGATTTGAGAATATACTTGATATCTTTAATAGTGATAGTTAAAAAGGCTAGATAATATGAACAGTGAAATAATCAATAAGCTTAGAACACTAAAACCAGTACTAAAAGAGAAGTATGGCATAGAAGAGTTTGCTGTGTTTGGTAGTGTAGCAAAAGGTACTGATACTGTAGATAGTGATGTAGATATAGCAGTTTTAAAAATGAAAATAAAAGATGCTTTTGACCTTTTTAAGGCGAAAGAATTTTTATCTATGAGTTTAAAAAAACCTGTAGATATGGGAACTTTTGATTCTATGAAAACATTTATAAAAAACAGAATAAAAAAAGATTTTATATATGTTTGATATAAATAAGGTTGATAGAGATATTGAACTGTTTATCTTTGATATTTATATTGCAATTTTAAAAATTGAAAAAGTTTCTAGTGAATTTGATAATGTTGAGAGTTTACTGTATGATTTTCGTTCATGGGATAGCGTGATACGAGAGTTTGAAATAATAGGCGAAGCTAGTAAATATTTACTCAAAGATAATTTACTGAATAATGATTATAGAAGAATTGTAGACTTTAGAAATAGCATTATCCATGGATATTTTGGAATAGATCAAAATACTGTATGGGAGATAATACATCAAAAATTAGATGATATTAAAAATGTTATTTTAGAACTGATAAGTAAAATAGATGTAGACTTAAAAGAAGAACTTATCGAATCCTTTATGGAAGATAACAAATACTTAAATTTTGTAGTAAAAAAATTAATGGAGCTAAAGTGAAAATATTAGTAACAGGAACAGCAGGCTTTATAGGCTACCACTTAGCAAAAAAACAACTTGAACGCGGTGATGAAGTTGTAGGTATAGATAATATAAATAACTACTATGATGTAAACCTTAAACATACAAGACTAAAAGAATTTGGTATAGAAGGAACCGATGCTTTAGCTTCGGCTGACAACGCAGAGGCAAGAAATATAGAAGAAAAGATAATAAATTCAACAAAATATAAAAAGCATAAGTTTGTAAAATGGTATAGAAGTTTTTACGGAGAAAAGAAATAATGCAATATGGGAGAATAAAAGAACAATTGAAAAACAGTCCAAAAACATGGTTGGTGACAGGTGTAGCAGGTTTTATAGGTTCTAACCTGGCAGAAGAACTCTTAAAGCTCAACCAAAAAGTAAAAGCATTAGATAATTTCGTAACAGGACATAGATACAACTTAGAACATATAAAAAATGCTGTAACACCTGAGCAATGGAATAATTTTATTTTTGAAGAAGGAGATATTACCGATTATGAGTTTTGTTTTAAAATGACAAAAGATGTAGATATCATACTCCATCAAGCAGCTCTTGGTTCTGTCCCCCGCTCTATAGATGACCCTATCACTTCAAATGCTTCCAATGCAACAGGCTTTCTCAATATGATAACTGCTGCAAAAGAAAATGGTGTCAAAAGATTTGTGTATGCCTCTTCATCTTCTGTTTACGGTGACTCAGAGGAGCTTCCAAAGGTTGAGAGTCGTACAGGGAATTTGCTCTCACCCTATGCTGTTACAAAAATGGTAGATGAGCTTTATGGTGGGGTATTTCGTAAGACATACGGCATAGAGAGCATAGGGCTTAGATACTTTAATGTTTTTGGTAAACGCCAAGACCCAAACGGTGCTTATGCTGCTGTGATGCCAAAGTGGATAGCACAAATGCTCAATGGCGAAGATGTTTACATAAACGGTGATGGTGAAACAAGTCGTGACTTTACCTACATAGACAATGTTGTACAGATGAATATACTTGCAGGAACTACCACAAACGAAAAAGCGTTTGGTGAAGCATTCAATGCAGCAGCAGGGGGGAGAGAGACACTAAACAATCTCTACACCGCAATCTCAGCTGGACTCAAACAAGAGATACCGGAACTGGAAGTCAAAGAGCCAATCTACAGAGACTTTAGAGCAGGCGACATAAGACACTCAAATGCCAACATAGACAAAGCAAAAGAGCTACTAGGCTATGAACCGACACATACACTTGAAACAGGTTTAAAAGAATCAATCACCTGGTACATAAATGACATCAAAGGAATCAAATAATGAAAAACAGCAAAATAGCAGTAATCGGTTTAGGATATGTGGGACTGCCTTTAGCTCATGCCTTTAGCTCTAAATACAAAGTAGTGGGTTTTGATATAGCACAGTGGCGTATAGATGAACTTATAAGTGGTCATGATAGAACACTTGAACTCAGTGAAACACAGGTAAAAGAAGCCATTGACAATGGTATGGAGTTTACAAACCAGCTAGAAGATATAGCTGACTGTAATGTCTACATCGTAACTGTTCCGACACCTATAGACAAACACAAAAAACCAGATCTTACTCCTCTTATAAAAGCAAGTGAATCTATAGGGAAAGTGCTTAAAAAAGATGATATAGTCATATATGAATCCACTGTTTACCCTGGAGCAACAGAGGAAGAGTGTGTACCAGTACTTGAAAAGTTTTCAGGCTTGAAATTTAATGAAGATTTCTTTTGCGGATACAGCCCAGAGAGAATCAACCCAGGAGATAAAGAACATACCGTTACGAAGATACTCAAAGTAACGGCAGGTTCAACTCCCGAGATAGGTAAAAAAGTAGATGCACTCTATGCAAGCATCATCACAGCAGGAACGCATTTGGCACCAACTATAAAAGTGGCAGAAGCGGCTAAAGTTATAGAAAACTCTCAACGCGATATAAACATAGCCTTTGTAAATGAACTGAGCATGATTTTTAACCGTCTCAATATAGACACTAACGCAGTCCTTGAAGCAGCAGGCACAAAATGGAATTTCCTGCCATTTCGTCCAGGTCTTGTAGGCGGTCACTGTATAGGTGTTGACCCTTACTACTTAACCCATAAAGCACAGGAAGTGGGTTATAACCCTGAAATAATCTTAGCAGGGCGAAGACTCAATGACAACATGGGAATATATGTAGCCTCTCAAGTGATAAAACTGATGATAAAAAAAGGCAAAAAAATAGAAGGTGCTAAAATACTCGTCATGGGAATAACCTTTAAAGAGAACTGTCCAGACATAAGAAACTCAAGAGTGATAGATGTCATAAGAGAACTTCAGGAGTATGGCTGTGACATAACTGTAACAGATTACTGGGCAGATGCAGAAGAAGTAAAGCACGAATATAATCTTGATTTGGTAAAAGAGGCAAATACAGATGAGTATGAAGCAATGGTTTTAGCTGTGGCCCATGAAAAGTATAGAAATATGAAGATAGGTAATGATAACCAGGTAGTTTATGATATAAAGTCTATATTAGAAAAAAGTGACGGGAGACTTTAGTTGATAAAAAAGTTAAATGTTCTTTTGACCAGAAGAGATAAGCAGTTTTTACTCTCTCTTTTACTATTTTCTATTTTTATATCACTAATAGAAACTATAGGAGTTTCTATTATTATGCCATTTATTTCTATTGCCAGTGATTTTAGTTTAATAGATAGCAATAAATACTATCGATTTTTTTATGAATTTTTTCATTTTACAAGTAAAGCTGATTTTGTTATTTGGTTTGGTATAGGATTAATTGTTTTTTATATATTTAGAAGTACTATAAACCTTTTTTATTTCTATCTTTTAGCAAGATTTTCAAAAGGTAGATATCATCTTTTGGCATATCGGCTTTTTGAAAATTATTTAGGTATGAGGTATAGAGATTTTATCGATAGAAATACAAGTGAACTAAACAAGTCTATCATAAATGAAGCCCAAAATTTAACTTCTTTGTTATCAGCTATGCTGTTTATGATGAGTGAAGTGTTTGTAGTGATCTTTATATATAGTGCTATGATTTATATCAACTGGAAAATAACAATTCTCTTAACTTTGATTTTATTTGTAAATGGATGGTTTTTGATAAAAATTATCACACCAAAGATTAAAAAAGCGGGAAGTGATAGAGAAGAGTTTCAAAAAGATTTTTATGAAATTATTAGCAGTACTCTTGGGAACTTTAAACTTATGAAACTAAAGTCAAACAATAAAGAAGTATTGGATAGATTTGCAAATGCTAGTTTTGGATTTGCAAAGACAAACATTGCAAATGAGACTTATTCACATTTTCCGCGACTATTTTTAGAAGCACTTGGATTTTCTATTGTTGTTTTTATAGTGATATATTTAGTATATAAGTACCAAAGTGATGTATCAAATGCTATGGCGCTGATATCTATGTTTATTTTAGGGTTATACAGACTTATGCCATCCGCAAACAGGATTCTTACAAGTTATAATCAGATTCAATTTTATAGTAAATCATTAGATATTGTCCATAATGATGTTATGTATGATAGTGAAGAGTTGAAAGATGGTGAAGTTGAATTTCAAAAAGAGATAGTCTTAAAAGATGTATATTTTGAATATAACAAAAATAAACCTATTTTAGAAGATATAAACTTGACTATACAAAAAGGAAGTAGTATTGCATTTGTAGGTGAGAGTGGTAGTGGTAAATCAACCTTGGTAGATATCATTATAGGACTTTATAAACCTATACAGGGAAAAATAACAGTTGATGGTGTAGAACTTGATGAATCAAATGTCAAACAGTGGAGAAAAAAGGTAGGTTATATTCCCCAAAGTGTATATCTTTTTGATGGAACAGTAGCAGAAAATGTAGCTTTTGGAGAAGAGGTTGATAGAAAAAGAGTCAAAGAAGTGTTAAAAAAAGCAAATATACTAGATTTTTTAGAACAAAATCAAGAAGGAATAGACACAAAAGTGGGTGAAAATGGTGTCAAACTCAGTGGTGGGCAAAAACAAAGAATAGCGATAGCAAGGGCTTTATATAGTAATCCAGAACTTTTAGTTTTAGATGAAGCAACTTCAGCACTTGATAACGAAACTGAAGCTAGAATAATGGATGAGATATATGATATAAGTAAGGATAAAACTTTGATTATTATAGCACACAGACTAAGTACCATAGAAAGGTGTGATAGAGTGCTTAAAGTGAAAGATGAAAAGTTTATCTATGAAAATTAAGAATAAGGATGTAGCTCTAATTATACTTAATTATAAAACCCCGAAAGATACTGTAGCTTTAGTAAAAAATATTGAGGAACAGTTATGGAGTAAAAAGATAAAGATATATATTGTTGATAATGGATCAGATGATGATAGTATCGAAATCTTTAATAATTTTGAATGTGGTAGTGATATTGAGTTGATAGAGTCAAAAATAAATTTAGGTTTTGCAGGGGGAAATAATCTCGGCATACAAAAGGCCTTATTGGATGGTTTCCAATTTATCATAGCTTCCAATAGCGATATTGTTATAGAAAAACAGTCTAATTTTATAAAAAAAATATATGAAATATATTCACAAGATCAAGATGTTGCTATTATTGCTCCATTAATTAAAAATCTTGATGGTGTTTATCAAAATCCTTTTAGGAAAGAGAGATTTTCTTTCAAAGAGATAATTAAAATGAAGTTTTTTTATCTAACAGGATTTTACAAAATGTACTATTTCTTGAGAGTCTATGTTTTCTTTGATTTAATAACATATATAGCTCACAAGAAAAATGCTCAAAGAATAAAACATAATTATGGTAATAATGCACCGCCTAGTGGATATATTTACGCACCTCATGGTAGTTTTTTAGTTTTTACACCTACCTTTTTTAAATATTTTAATGGGTTTGATAATAAAACTTTTTTATACTGTGAAGAGTTTATTTTAGCTGAAAAGTTAAGACAAAATGATTTAAAATGTTGGTATGAAAATACCTTAAATGTACTACACAAAGAATGTCAAAGTACAGAAAAAATTGTAAAAAATTATAAAGCAAAAGTTAAATTTACTTTGAAGTATACTTTTAGTAGTTGTAGATACTTTGCTAGTTTAATCGGGAGAAAATAATGTATGAAGAAAAAGCAGAAGGATATTTTAGAAATGTTAGAAAAGAATTATTAGACTTAATTCCTAATCAAAATAGAATGGGTACAATGCTTGAAGTTGGTGCAGGTGAGGGAAATACTTTATTTTATGCAAAAGAAAATGGATATGCAAATAAGATATATGGAGTAGAGCTGTGTGAATTAAAAAATTCTTTTCAAAAAAGTAAAGAGTTTGAAGAATTTATCATTGGAGATATAGAGCAAACAAAACTACCTTTTGAGAAAAACTTTTTTGATGTGATTTTATGTGGAGATGTCTTGGAACATTTAATTAATCCTAATAATTTGGTTGGTAAACTTAATTTATTATTAAAAGATAATGGTGTTTTGATAGTTAGTTTGCCAAATATTCGTCAAATACAAATATTAAAACAAATTTTTTTAGAAGGTGATTTTAGATATACTGAGGCAGGTATATTGGATAAAACACATTTAAGATTTTTTTGTAAAAAAAATATGCTTGAACTTTTTCAAAGCAATAATATGAATGTAAAAAAGATTATTAGTAATAGTAATCTTATAGGAAATACAACAAAAAAAATAAATAAATTGACTTTTAATTTATTTGATGAATTTTTAGCTGCACAATATTATCTTGTTGTAGGTAAACAATGTTAATTACAGTTTTTACACCAACATATAATCGTAAAAATAAACTTCATAGGGTTTATGATAGCTTAAAAAATCAAACTCTAAAAACAATAGATAATAAATGCATTTTTGAATGGATTATAGTTGATGATGGATCGACTGATAACACAAAAGAACTTATTGAAGAATGGAAAAAAGAGGTGCAATTTCCTATATACTATTTTTATCAAGATAATCAAGGAAAACCTTTAGCGTCAAGAAAAGGAATAGAAGAGGCTCGGGGAGAACTTTTTTTATTTGCTGATAGTGATGATGAGTTCTTGCCGGAAACTTTTGAAACATTTTACGCTATTTGGCAGAGGTTTAGTGATGAAGAGAAAAAAAAGTGTGGAGGAATTGGAGCTCTGTGTGAAGATCAGTTTGGCAAGCGTATAGGATGTGATTATCCAGTTACAGATCAGTTAATTCCATCTCTAAAGACGATTTTTGGATGGAGAGATATTGGTTTGGGTGAAACTTGGGCGGCATTAAAAACTAAAAATTTAAAAAAAGCATTTAAGATACCAGATGAAGCCAAACATCTAAAATTTATTCCTGAAAGCTTTTTTTGGACTCGCATTGTTTTAGAAATACAATCTTACTCATTTTTCATTAATAAAGTATTGAGAATATATTATAAAAATGAGTCTGATAATATAAGTGATAATATTAGATTTCAATATCCAGAAGGATTTTTGTTCGAGTCAAAATGGTTTATCACTAAGTATCCTTGGATTGTATTTCAAAGTCCTAAAAACTATATTAAGCACATGATCAAATATATTATTTATTCTGCAGTAATGAAAAAGTCAGTATGGCAGATGTACAAGAATTTACCAAATAGTTTATCTAAATTCTTTTTTTGTTTACTATATATACCATCGCTATGCTACAAGAAGAGATATTTAGGAGGAAAGGTATGAGTTTAGAGAAGTTTGCTAAGTTGATTGCATATAGAGAGAAGGTAGTTATAGAGATTGGACCAGGAGAAGAAAAGTGTTCTCCAGATGCTATTGGAATTGATCAGTATCAAAAGTCTTCTGTTGATTATATTGCAGATCTTAATCAAGGCTTGAAATTTATTACAGATAATAGTGTAGATGAAATACATGCTTATCATGTATTAGAACATATTGAAAATTTAGAGTTTTTTATAGGTGAGATTTATAGGGTTTTGAAGAAAGAAGGGCGATTAATCGGAAGTGTTCCTCATTTTTCTAATCCGTATTTTTATAGCGATTATACACATCACTCATTTTGGGGACTTTATACATTAAGTTACTTTTCTAAAAATAAGTTTTTTGTGCGTGAAGTGCCTCAGTACTATAATAAAGTAACATTTTATGTTGAAAAAATAGAGATTGTTTTTGCATCCCCATTTAGATATAGGAATCTAATAAAAAAGCTCCTTCAAAAAATTTTCAATTTGAATACTTATATGCAAGAGTTTTATGAAGAAAATTTTATTTATCTATTTCCTTGTTATGAAATATTTTTTGTACTGAGAAAAAATGATGAGTAGTCAAAAACCTCTTGTTACTGTAATGGTTCCCACTTATAATCAGGAGACATATATTCATCGAACTATTAGTAGTATTTTAGAACAAAGTTATGAAAATATTGAAATTATTGTTTCAGATGATTCTCCTCATACTCGAACAGGAGAAATAATTCATGAGTGCTTTTATGATAAAAATATTAAATATATCCATAATGAAAAAGCTAAAGGAAGAGTGGCTAACTATCATTTTATTCTTTATGAAATGGCAACAGGAGAATGGATTGTAAATTTAGATGGTGATGACTATTTTGAAGATAGAGATTTTATTAAAAAAGCTGTTAATATTGTTACAATATATCCAGAAGTAGTGATGGTAGTTGGTCAGCAGAAGATTTATAATGAAGCAACACAAAGTTTTTATTGTCCGCCAAAGATTATTAAAAATGATTATGAAATCGTCTCAGGAGATCAACTTTTTTTAAATTCTATTTTTAAAAATATTGAAATACCACATCTTGCTTCATTATATCATCGACAAAAAGCAATTAAAAAAGAATTTTATGAGATGGATATTATTAGTAGCGATCGTGCGTCACTCCTTAAATTAATGTTAAATGAAAAAGCTGCTCTGCTTAATAGTTATGCAGGAGTATGGGTTCATCATAAAAAGAATATATCACAAAATATGGACTGTAAAGATGTATTTACCAATATAACACTTTATGATCATATTTTTTTATATGCGAAAGAATTTAGAAAGATACCTTATTGGCTACTATATAGTTGGAAAGTTTTAGGGCAATATAAAAATATTTATGGATATATTATAGAATGTATAGAAAAGAGAAATAAAAAAATTTTTCCATTTTTTAAAAAATTAGTTTATATGTATCCACTCTTGGCTTTTTTATTATTAATAGATATACGGATTTATAGAAAGATTATTGAGAGAGAAAATGATTAAAATAGTTTTTTCAATTCGCTCACTTGATATTGGTGGGGCTGAGAGGCAGTTTATAGAATTAGTAAAAAATATAGATAAAAGCAGATTTAAAATATATGTTTGTGTTATGTATAGAGGTGTTTTAGATAAAGAGATAGAAAATCTAAAAGAGGTAGGATTTATAAAATTTGATAAAAAGCATAGATACGATTTAAGCTTTTATTTTAAATATAAAAAATTTTTAAAAGAAATACAACCAAAAGTGATATACTCTTTTTTAGGAGAGATGAATCTGTTTTCACTATGGTGTAAGCCCAAAAACACTAAACTTATTTGGGGTTTTAGAGCTTCAAATATGGATTTAAAAAAATATGGAAAAGTTCCTCAGATTTTATTTTGGTTACAAAAAAAACAATCTTTTAAAGTAGATAAAATTATTGCAAACTCAAATGCAAGTATCGAGTTTCATAAAAAAAAAGGTTTTAATATGAAAAAAGCTATTGTAATTCACAACGGTATAGATACGAATAGATTTAAAAGAAATGAAACAAAAAGAATAGAATTTAGAAAAAAATATAATTTATCTAAAAATGATATAGCGATTGGGATAGTTGCTAGGATTGATTATATGAAAGGATATACTATTTTTGCCAAGACCGCAAAAAGATTACTTAAAAAGTATGATAATTTAAAATTTTTCTCAATTGGGGATGGGGATAAAAATATAAAAAAAGAGTGTGAAGAGATACTAGGGAGTTTTAATAATACAAGATTCATCTGGCTAGGGAAACAGAGAAATGTAGAAGATTTTTATAGTGGATTTGATATATCTTCTTCTTCTTCTTCTTTTGGAGAGGGGTTTAGTAATTCAATTGCAGAAGCTATGAGCTCGGAAGTTCCTTGTGTTGTCAGTGATGTAGGGGATAGCAAGATAATAGTTGGAGAGTGTGGAGAAGTTGTTTTGGCTGATAATGTTGATAGTTTTTGTGATGGTTTAGAGAAAATGATACAGGAAGATATTATACAGCTTGGTAAATGTAGCAGAAAAAGAATACTTGAAAATTTTTCAATAGAAAAAATGGTAAAAAGAACTGAAAAAGAGATATTAAAATGTGCGGAATAGTTGGATTTAATAGTAAAAATAGTTTAGTTTTAAATAGTATGCTTCAAAGCATAAAACATCGTGGTCCGGATGATAGTGGTGTATATGAAGAAGATAGCTTTTCATTAGGACATGTAAGACTTTCTATTTTAGATTTAAGCTCAAATGCTCATCAACCAATGGAGTTTGATAATTTAGTGATGGTTTATAATGGAGAGGTTTATAATTTTAAAGAGATAAAAGAAGAGCTTGAAGAGTGTGGATATAGTTTTGTTTCAAACAGTGATAGCGAAGTCGTTTTAAAAGCTTATCACAAGTGGGGTATTAAAGCGATTGATCAGTTTAGAGGGATGTTTGCTGTTGCTATTTTTGATAAAGTAAAAAAAACAGTTACTCTTATCAGAGATAGAGTTGGAGTTAAGCCATTATATTATTTTTTTGATGGAAAAGATTTTGTGTTTGCAAGCGAATTAAAGCCTATAATGAAGTATAAAAATGATTTGACTATTAGCAAAGATGCATTATATGAATTTTTTCAATTTGGTTATATATCCTCAAATCTTTCTATTTTTGAAAATTGCTACAAGCTTCCAGCAGGACATTATGCTACATTCAACATTCAAGATTTAACATTGGATCTTCAACAGTATTGGTCTATAGTTCCTTTCTTTCAAAAACCAAAATTTAAAAAAAGTGAAGATGAGCTTGTAGATGAATTGGAAAAATTGCTTATTGAAAGTTTTAGATATAGAATGGTAGCAGATGTACCAGTTGGAGTTTTTTTAAGTGGTGGTATAGACAGTAGTTTAGTTGCAGCTATTTTACAAAAACATTTTGGAAATATTCATACTTTTACTATTGGTTTTAAAGAAGCAAAATACAACGAAGCAACCTATGCAAAAGAGGTTGCAAAACATTTAGGAACTATTCATACCGAAAATTTTTTAAGTTCAAACCAAGCAAAAGAGATTTTAAATCGTTTTGTAGATATATATGATGAACCGTTTGGCGATAGTAGTGGTATTCCTACTACACTTGTTTCTAGTATAGCAAAAGATGCTGGCGTAAAAGTAGTTTTAAGTGCTGATGGTGGAGATGAAATATTTTGTGGGTATGAGAGATATTGGTATAGTTACAATATAGGAAAAAAAATATTTATGATGCCAAAAATATTAAGAAAAAGCTTATTATATTTTATGGATATTATTGGAGTTGATAATGCTTCAAAGATAGTAAAGATAAAAAATTTTGAACATAAATATAACCAACTTGCAGAAATGTTAAAAGATGACAGCTGGAAGAATATATATGAAAAATTGATACACAACTCAAAAAATTATGAAATAAAAGAATTATTAGGAATTGTCAAAGATATTAAGGAAGATGGATTTGATATTGGCGCAAAAGAGCATCCGATGCAAGGTATGATGTTGTGGGATTATCGTCGATATATGACAGATGATATTTTAACAAAAGTGGATAGAGCTACTATGAGTGTAAGCATAGAAGGTAGAGAACCATTACTTGATCATAAAATTGCAGAGTTTATGGCACAAGTTCCATTTGAATTAAAATACAAAGATGGTACGAGTAAGTATTTACTTAGAAAAGTTTTGGAACGATATATCCCTGAAAAACTAATAGATAGACCAAAAATGGGATTTGGAATCCCTATGTTTGAATGGTTTGGTGGAGATTTAAAAGAACTGTTTGAGAAGAATTTTACAGATGAGATGTTTGATAAACATCACCTTTTTAACAAGCAATATATACAAAAAGAGTATCAAAAGCTAAACATTAATAAGGCATTAAATATAAATAAGCTCTGGTTTATTTTAGTTTTTCAACTATGGTATAAAAAATATATGGATAATTGATGAAAAATATATCAATATTAATTTATTCCTTGGCTTCAGGTGGAGCTGAAAGGCAAGTAAGTATTTTATTAGCCGAACTTATTGAAAAATACAATATAACTTTATTTTTGATGAATGACTTCATTTTTTATGATATTCCAAAGGATGTTAAAGTTGTTTTACTGGAAAATTCAAGCCCAACAGAATCTGCTGTAATGAAACTGCTAAAACTTCCATTTTTAGGATGGAAATATAAGAAGTATTTGCAGGATAATAATATTGATATTTCACTTTCTTTTATGAACAGGCCTAATTATATAAATGCTATTAGTAAAATTTTTGGAAGTGGGATTAAAGTGATTTTATCAGAGAGGGCTATGCCATCATTACAGCATAAAAATGGTTTACAAGGTAAAATAAATAAATTTCTTATTAAATATTTATACAATAGTGCAGATTTTGTTGTTACGAATTCTAAAGGTAATCAATATGATTTAAAATTAAATTTTAGGATTCAAAATTCAAAGGTTATCTATAATGCAGTTTCATTAACCGAATGTAGTATGTGCGCAAATAATAAATTTATTTTTATTACAGTAGGTCGCTTGGATAGAGGTAAAAATCATAAATTACTAATAGAATCTTGGAAGCAATTAAATATAAATGCTGAGCTTTGGCTTATCGGTGAGGGGCCATTAAGAAAAGATTTAGAAAAAATTGCAAATAAAAATATTAAATTTTTAGGAAAACAAAAGGATGTAAATAAGTTTTTAGCTCAGGCACATTGTTTTGTATTTAGTTCAAACTATGAGGGTTTTCCTAATGTATTATTAGAAGCCCTTGCATGTGGATTGCCTATAGTTTCAACAGATTGTAAAAGTGGACCAAGGGAAATTTTAGCACCAAAAAGTGATTTTTCACAACAAACAGAATCTATAGAAATTGCTGAATATGGAATTTTAACAAAGCTGGAAAGTGTACAATATTTGAAACAGGCAATGCAAATTATTTATAAAGATGAAAAATTAAGAAAATTTTTTGGAGAAAAAGCAAAAACAAGAGCAAAAGATTTTGATATTAAACATATAGTCAATCAATGGAAAATGGTAATAAATAGCTAAATGTGCGCAATAGTAGGATTTATAGATAAAAATAAAAACATAGATGTCTTAAAAAGTATGCTAAAAATTCAATCCTACAGAGGACCTGATGACAGCGGAGTCTATTTTGATGAAAAAAGTGGTGTGCATTTTGGGCATAACCGTTTAGCTGTCCAAGATTTGAGTTCTCATGGACATCAACCTTTTGTGAGCAGTTGTCAAAAGTATATAATAGTTTTTAATGGAGAAGTTTATAACTTTAAAACTATTCGCAAAGAATTGGAAAAACTTGGATATATCTTCAAATCGGATAGTGATACAGAAGTGATTCTTTATAGTTATAAAGAGTGGGGTGTACAGTGTATAGAGAAGTTTATAGGTATGTTTGCTTTTTCCATATTGGATAAAGTTGAAAATAAACTTTTGCTTGTCAGAGATAGAGCAGGTGTGAAGCCTCTTTATTACTATGTAGATGATAATCAGTTTATGTTTGCATCTGAAATAAAATCTTTTCATAAACATCCGGATTTTCAAAAAGAGCAAAATCTTGAAGTTTTGCCCTATTTTTTTCAGTTTGGGTATATACCTGCTCCTTTTACTATATTTAAAAATTGTTATAAACTTGAAACGGGGCATTATTTAGAATTTGACATTCAAAATACTACATGTAACATTACAAAATATTGGGATGTCAATGATTTTTATCAGCAAGAAAAATCTACAAAAACTGAAGATGAAATCCTAGAAGAGTTAGAGAACATACTGGATGATGCGATAGACTTACGAATGGTGGCCGATGTCCCTGTTGGTGTATTTTTAAGTGGTGGTTATGACAGTTCCCTGGTTGCTTCCATCCTGGCTAAAAAGCAGGGAAAAAAAATCAGCACTTTTACCATAGGCTTTGATGATCCAAAATATAATGAAGCCACGCATGCTAAAACCATAGCAGAGTATTTGGGGACGAATCATACAGAGTATTATATGCAAAATAAAGATATGTTGGATTTGGTAGAATTGTTGCCTTTTTACTATGATGAACCTTTTGGCGATAGTTCGGCACTCCCTACTATGATAGTCTCTAAACTTGCAAAGCAAAGTGTTACGGTAGCCTTAAGTGCAGATGGTGGGGATGAGGCTTTTTGTGGTTATAGTAAATATTTCTTTTTAAGCAAATTGCAAAATATATTTTCAAATAATTTTAAAAGAGAGATCTTAAAAACTGGAATCAATAGCTTGCATCCAAAGATTGCAGAAGCGATTAATGAAAAATTGCCAAAAAAGATAAAACAAACAAACATAAAAGATAAATATGTAAAATTTCAAAGAGCTATAAACAGTAACAGCCTGGAAGAGATGTTTGAAAATGCCAGCAGTTATGTGGATAAAAATGAAATAGTAAAGTTTTTAAAAATACAAAAAAATAAGGCACTTTTTAAGAAATGGAATAAGGTAGATAATATCGAATTTTTAAATCAGATGATGGCTATTGATTATAAACTTTTTATGAGTGATGATGTGTTAACAAAAGTTGATAGAGCCACTATGAGTGTAAGTTTGGAAGGGAGAGAACCTTTACTTGATCATAGAATTATTGAATTTATGGCAAAAGTACCTTTAGAGTTAAAGTACAAAAATAAGCAAGGGAAATATCTTTTAAGGCAAGTGCTTTATAAATATCTGCCACAAGAGTTAGTAGATAAGCCAAAAGCTGGATTTCAAATACCATTAAATGAGTGGTTAAGAAATGAATTGAAACCATTAGTCTTAAAATATTTAGATAAAGAAAATTTAGATGAAAATATTTTTAATGTGAATGAGATAAGGTATTTAAAAGATGACTTTTTTAATGGTAATGACAGTGGAACTATTATATGGTTTATATTGATGTATCAAATGTGGAAGGAAAAATGGCTTGACTAAAAAAATATTATTTGTAGTCAATGTCGATTGGTTTTTTTTATCACATAGATTGCCTTTAGCACTTGAGGCATTAAAAAAGGGGTATGAAGTCTATATCGCATGTGGGATAACGGACAAAAAAGAAGTGCTTGAAAGTTTTGGTTTAAAAGTTTTGCCTCTGAATATTTCCAGAGGTGCTACAGGTGTAAAAGGTGAAGTGCAGGCTTTTAGTGAGATATATAAAACATTGAAAAAAACCAATCCTGATGTTGTGCATTTTGTAACTATAAAACCTGTGCTTTACGGAGGTATTGCTTCAAGGTTTTTAGACATTGGAAAAAAAGTATTTTCTATTTCCGGTCTTGGGTTTGTTTTTATAAAACAGGGGTTCAAAGCTGCTATTGTAAAAAATATAGTTAAAGGGATGTATCAGTTTGCATTAGGCGGTAAAAACTCTTATGTGATAGTACAAAATCCGGATGATAAGAGTGTGATAAGGTCGATTAGTAATTTGCCTGTTGTTACAATACGAGGCTCCGGAGTGGACTTAAGTCAGTATAACTATATAAAAGAAAATACGGAAAATATAAAGGTGTCTATGGCCTGCCGACTTTTGAAAGATAAAGGTGTGTTTGAATATGTTGAAGCTGCTAAAGTTCTTAAAACGAGAGGAATTGATGTTGAGTTTGAGCTTTATGGCGATATTGATTTAGATAATCCAGCTAGCTTAACGGATGAAGATGTAAGAAAAATACAAGCAGATGGATTTGTCACAGTGCATAGTTTCAGTAATGATATAGCCAGCGTATTTTCAAATGCAAATATTGTCGTGCTTCCATCTTATAGGGAAGGTTTGCCAAAAGTTCTTATAGAAGCGGCAGCCTGTGGTAGAGCAGTCGTGACCACGGATGTCCCCGGATGTAGAGATGCTATAGAACCAGACATTACAGGAATTTTATGTAAAGTAAGAGACGCTGTTTCTTTGGCTGATGCTATTGAAAAGCTTATTTTAGATAATGAACTTAGAAATGCTATGGGAAAAGCAGGAAGACAACTTGCAGAACGAGAGTTTGATATAAAAAAAGTAGTGCAAAAACATTTTGAGATTTATGAAGGTAGCAAATGAAAAAACTTTTATTAA
Source organism: Sulfurimonas sp. SWIR-19 (assembly GCF_020410885.1). GTDB lineage: Bacteria > Campylobacterota > Campylobacteria > Campylobacterales > Sulfurimonadaceae > Sulfurimonas > Sulfurimonas sediminis. The sequence goes on from NZ_CP084578.1 coordinate 820,641, forward strand.
CAGGTGCGAGTGGATTTGTTGGTCATTATTTTATAAATAAATATGCAAAAAAGTATGATATTCAGACTTTTTCTTTTTTACAGGATAGTTTTGATGGTTTACATGTAAAGGATGTTGATGTTGTTGTGCATTTGTCCGCTTTGGTGCATCAAATGGGAGGAGCGAGTAAAGAGGAGTATGAAAAGATAAATGTGACACAGACTCTGGATCTGGCAAAAAAAGCAAAAGCATCCGGTGTGAAGCAGTTTGTGTTTATGAGTAGTGTGAAAGTATATGGGGAAGAGAGTGATGTTTGTTATACAGAACATAGTACATGTAACCCTCAGGACGAATATGGCAAGAGTAAATTAAAAGCTGAGCAGGAGCTTCAAAAACTCGAAGATGACAGTTTTCTAGTTTCCATTATAAGAACGCCTATCGTGTACGGGTATGGTGTAAAAGCCAACCTCAAAAACCTTGTCAATTTAGTTCACAAAGTGCCTGTGTTGCCTTTTGGCGGGATAAAGAACAGGCGAAGTATGATTTACATTGGTAATTTGTGCTTTTTTATTGATGCTGTCATCGAGCGACAAAAAAGCGGTATATTTTTAGTAAGTGATGATGAACCGCTTAGTACTACTGGACTTATAGAGTTAATAGCTGCAAATCTTGGTAAAAAAGTGTATCTTGTGAAAGTACCGTTTTTTGAGACTTTATTAAAGTTTGTGAAACCTTCTTTTCACAAGCGTCTTTACGGGAGTTTAGAGGTCGATAATAAGGATACGCTGAGAAGAATTTTTGGCGAAGCTAAAGCATCGCTTCCGTATTCTGTGGAAGAGGGGATAGGGTTGATGATACATGGAGAGAAAGAAGAAGTTTGATTTATGACATAACACTGTATAAGTAGTGTTATGCGAGAGGCTATATCACTCTACTTTTTAAAGTTTAAAATTTTTACTGCAAAAATAGTTGACAAAATATCCCATATGGGATATAATTTATAAAAAAGGATTTGTATGTCTAAAACACAAACGACAATTCGCCTTGAAGAAGATGATTATAAAAAGGCTAAAGATATTTTAAAATACATAGGGATGAGTTATTCGCAAGCGGTAAATATGTTTAATCGAATGATTGTACTTGAAAGGGGTTTGCCTTTTGAAGCAAAGATTCCCAATGACAAGACACTAAAAGCGATGAAAGAAGCGATGGATTTAGATGGTGAATATATTGCGCTGGATGATCTAAAGAGGGAACATGCAGCTCTTTCGCACTAAAACATTTATAAAAGAGTATGCTAAAGTTAAAATGAGTAATACTCAATATGTGAAGTATCTAAAATATCTTGTGTTTCTTTTGGAAGAAAAAACACTTCCTCCAGAAGCGAGAGACCATCAGCTTAGTGGTGAATATAATGGATTTAGAGAGTTTCATATTGGCGGTGATCTTTTGGTGGTCTATGTGATAGTAGATGACATATTGAGACTGACTCGTATCGGTACACATGCACAATTATTTAAATAGGATGAAAATGGCAAATATGAAAAAATTAAAATGTAGTTGTGCATACTGGGCAAAATTATGATTATGAGCTCAATGAAGTCTTATTTAAAGATTTTGGATTGAGAAAACCTGACTACTTTTTAAATGCGGCACTTACCAGTGCAACTGAGACGATAGGAAATTAGATCCTATACTAGAAGAGGTAAACACTGACGCTTAGTGCCATGAGGTTGATAGAGCTCATCGCTAAGAATTTAGGAAAAAAAGTTTATCTTGTTCGGATCCCGTTTTTTGAGAGTTTGTTAAACCCTCTTTTCATAAGCGTCTTTATGGAAGTTTAGAGGTCGATAATAAGGATACGCTGAGAAGACTTTTTGGCGAAGCTAAAGCATCGCTTCCGTATTCTGTGGAAGAGGGGATAGGTTGATGTTGGGAAATAAGGGGGTCAGCAATGCCATTAAGTTAAGAAAATTAATGTTTTCTCGGAACCGGTACTTTAGTGCCGGCTGTTGCAATAGTCTTGCCACTTTCAGCCCGGACTGAAGTCCGCGTTCCAAAAAAATGCTTAATTTAATGGCATTGAAGGGGGTCAGGTATTGGGAATAACTTTTTTGAAATAAATGACTGTTAAAATAATAAGTATTTAGTCCTCTTTTATTTTTCAAGTATCTCTTTAATATTTCCTTTTATAACACTTAGTCTTTCATTTATTACATCTTCTACTATGTATAAGTCTACACCCTCATAGTTGTGTGCTATGAAAGTTCTTAAGTCGTAACTTCCTTTTATGTCTTGCTTCTCAAAGTATGCCAAAAGTTCTAGTTCGCCATTTTGCATAAGTTTATCAAACTGTTCGGCGATGGATGTTAAGTGCATCAAAATTGCCGCTCGTGAGTTCTGCTCATCTTCTAAGGCTTTTATAACTCCACCATTTTCTTCTACGATAGCTTGTATAAAATCTATCTTTTTCCCAATGGTTTTTACATTTTGGAGAGCTTTTTTGCTAAACATAGAGTAGCTCTTTTTTTATACTGTCTATCATAGGAGAACTACTCTCGAGGTCAAACACATCACTATTTCTATGAAACTTTTTTTGTATCATCTCTTTGATTTTGGCAATCTCTTCGAGGTATGTGTAAGCTGTTCTTTTTTTCAGATAAGCAGTCTCTTTTTTTATAGCAATGTCAATGTCGCTGTAAACAGTCTGTTCACCCCTTGCAAAACTACCAAAAAGAGCTACAGTAGTAATGCCATCATTATAAAGCTCACTTTTTATCTCATGTAAGTACTCTAAAATATTTTCTTTTGTTGCTCTCATGATATCTCTTTGTTTAGTTTCTTTGCTAAATTATAGCATAACCCTACCAACAATGACATTAAGTTAAGCATTTTTTTTGGAACGCGGACTTCAGTCCGGGCTGAGAGTGGCAAAAATATTGCAACAGCCGGCACTAAAGTACCGGTTCCGAGAAAGCATTAATTTTCTTAACTTAATGGCATTGAACCCTACCAAAAAATAAATTTGCTGTTTTTGAGAATTTGTCGGTGGAAGAGGGGATGGGCTTGCTGATAGGTTCTTATTGACATATTGTAAGCAGTTTGGCTATAATGACAATATATTGACAAAAGGAATTTTTATGCAAGCTGTATTTTATTCACAGGCAAGAAACAATCTTAGAAGCATCATAGATAAAGTGTGTGAGGACTTTGATGAGTACATAATTACTACAAAGAACAATAAGTCTGCTGTCATAATGTCCTATGATGAATATAGTGCTATGAAAGAAACTATGTATCTATTGGCTTCAAAGAATAATAGAGATAGACTGAGTGACGCTGTTGAACAGATTGAAAATAGTAAATTCATTACAAAAGAAATCTAAATATGCTCATAGGGTTTGCTGATAAAGGGTGGGAAGATTATCAGCATTGGGTACAAAATGATAAAAAAGTATTAAAAAGAATCAATACGCTTCTTGAAGATATCAAGAGAAATCCTGATGATTCAAACGGGCTAGGCAAGCCGGAAAGACTGAAGGAAACTTATCAAGGATATTTTTCAAGAAGAATAACATCTGAACATAGACTGGTTTATAAAATCATCAATGGACTTATTGTGATAGCGCAGTGTAGGTACCATTACTGAGTAAATGTTATAATGCTTACACAAAAAATCTAATGAATACAAAGATGCATACTTTAAAATTAAATATACAAGATAGTGTGTTTGACAAAATAATCTATTTTTTACAAAATTTACCAAAAGATGAAGTGGAAATAGTTGAAAATAGCTTACTTAAAGAAGATTGGGCATACTTAGAAGCTGAAATAGATAAAGGGATAAATTCTGGAGTAAGTGAAAAATCCCATAATGAAATAATTAGTAATATTAAAAATAAATATGTTTAGCATTGACTACTCAAATCAAGCTGAAATAGATTTAGAAGACGCCATATCTTATATAGCAAAAGAGAGTGTCAAAAATGCTCTGAAATATCTAAAAAATTACGAAAATAAAATCAAACTTTTAACTTTAAACCCATACATGGAGACAGAGTGCAGGTGCCGTTTTTTGAGAGGTTGTTGAGGGTGATTAAACCTTCTTTTTATAAGCGTCTTTATGGGAGTTTAGAGGTTGATAATCAGGATATGCTGACAAGACTTTTTGGCGAGGTTAAAACCTCGCTTCCGTATTCTGTGGAAGAGGGGATAGGGTTGATGATAAACGGAGAATTAAAATAAGTATTTGACAATAGTACTATAAAATAGTAGAATAAAGCAGATATATTTAAGCAATCCTATAAAGAATAACTTAAACGGAGCGAAAAAATAAAAAAGACAATAGTCCCGTAACAATAAACTTTCAAAGAACATTTTTAAGAGCCTTTTGGCTCTTAAGAGCGTTTGATTTTTGAAGCACTTTTTACAAGTCATTATCTAGAATTTGACTCAAGTGTTTCAATGATCAAACAACTAAAAAACTGTTTGGTTGACAATGATAAAGTGCTAGGTGCCCCTTGAGGGTATAGACTGTTATATAATTGTCTATATAGTGTTTATCAAGTTCTATAACAACTTATTGTTAAATAGTTGAATGAAACTCAAGATGCTGATGCCTGAAATACCCTTTGAGGATTATAGGCAACATTGTTTTTATAAATAGCTAAAATGATATGAGCAAGTTTCCTTGCAACAATGACTACAGCCTCTTTTTTGGCTCTGCCTTGAGAGACCTTGTCTCTAAAGAGCTTATTAAGTTCATTATTATGTCTAATAGCTGCAATGGCAGCTTGATATAACGCTTTTTTAGCTAACTTTGCACCTCTCTTTGCAATAGGACCATAACTAAGCTTATTGCCAGATTGCTCTATTGTAGGATAGAGGCCCAAATAACCAATAAGATGAGAGTTGTTTTTAAACCTGCTCAAATCCCCACACTCACTAATGAGTGCAAAGATGGTTTTATCACTCACACCCGGAATGGTTCTAAGGTTGTCAATAATATCCATAACCTCTTGTTCTTCATCAATCTCAAGTTTTGGTGCTTGATGAAAAAGTTTTAACATCTCATGCTCAAGCTCTTTAAGCTCCTCTTGTAGAAGTTTAATAAGTCGAATATGAGACTTTATGACATAAGCTCTCTCATCTACACCATTACCCTGATAGACAGAGTGTTTGGCTAACTCTAAAAGCTTTTTGGCTTTTTGCTCATTAAAGTTATTGCCTTTAATACCTCGAAAAGTTTTAAGTATCCTCTCTGCACTGGCATACTCATAATGCTTTGCAGTTGGATACTTCTCAAGCAGAGCAAGCCCTGTTACATTAAATGGGTCTTTTACAACCTGCTCCATTTCAGGAAAGACTACAGATAGAAGTGTAGATATCTGTCGCTTATGCTTTTTCATCTCTTCAAGAAGATTATTCTTGTGTCTATATAGTGATTTGATACTTTGATAGGTATCTTCACTTACATAGGCTTTGGAGTATCTTCCTGATTTAATTAAAGCTGCTATCATTAAAGCATCAATGTTGTCATTTTTTACTTTTTTCATGGTGTCCAACTCTCTAAATCTGTTTGTTTGATAAGGATTTAAAAGTATAACATCAAACCCTTTCTCCTTCAAATACAGATAGAGATTTTCAAAGAAGATTCCTGTTGCTTCCATACCAATGGTAAAGGTTGAAACTTCATCAATAGAGTTCAAAAGTAAAACCAATTCACTAAAGCCATTCTCGTCATTATTAAACTTGAGCGACTTCTTTATTACTTTATCATCTTGATTAACCACACAGGCAACATGAAAACTCTTTGCTATATCTATACCTACATAATAGTGCATTGTGTATCCTTTCGTATGTTTAACTTTTTCTTACAGCCTCGTAACGATAGAGGATTGAGATAAAACCCATCCTGGCATCCTATAGGTAAGTTACTTAGGTTAAACGCAGTATGCTTTCTTAGATAGTGGCATAAAACCTCATAAGGAAAAATGACTGTCATTCAACTCTTTAACTGTAAGTTGTTTTAGTATTTGACAAACACAAAAACGACTTTATCAAAAACTAAAAAACAATTATCAAACCACTACTCCCTTGGATGTAATGACTTGATAAATTTATTATACGAGGATAAGATTATGATAAAAATTAATTCGAGTGATATAATAAAAAAGCCATCATATGTGACAAGACCAACAGATATTACATTTATAGAGGATGCAAAAAAGCACATAATAAGAAGCGTGGTTTTACCTTACGAACTTTATGAGCGATTAAAAGAAAAAATCGAAGATGAAGTTTATCTTTTTAACAATAAAAAAGCATTGTCAAAGAGTGCAAATGATGAGTTTTTGAAAATTGAATCAGTTGTAGAAGAGCTGGTGCAATGAAAAGAGGAGAAATTTATTTAGTAAACTTTGGTAAAAAGTATAATAGTGAATTTGGAAAAGTACGCCCTGCATTGATTATACAAAATGACATTGCAAATAGAAATATTGAAAAAGTTGATTTTCAAGGTGTCACGGTGATTCCTTTGTCTACAAATTTATTTGGAGGAGATGTAAGGGTACAGATTGTCAAACGAGATAATTTAGAAAAAACATGTGAAATCTGCATTAATGAGCTTTGTACTTTAGACTTGAGTAGAATAATTTTAGAAAACAGGCTTACTGTATTGAGTAATGAAGAGATGCAAGAAGTGGAATTTAAACTTACAAGGCATTTGCTTTTATGATATATATTTTTTTATTTATTTTATCTTTTCTCTTAACATACCTTATAAAAAACTATGCTATTAAAAAATCTTTAGTAGCTGAGGTGAATGAGCGGAGTTCTCATAGTGTGCCTACTCCTCATGGCGGGGGAATCGCTATAGCTGTGACATGGTTTGCCGGACTGAGTTGGCTTTTTTTTAGGGGGGAGATTGAGCCTTCTTTGTATTATGCTTTACTGACTGGTGCTGTACTTGCCGTTGTAAGTTATTTGGATGATTTGTATGAGCTGTCTCCAAAAATACGCTTAATCACCCAGAGCAGTGTCTCTGTTGTCGGGTTAGTGACTCTTGGTGGTTTAAGCAGCTTGGATTTTGGACTCTTTAGCATTGAAAATCAGCTGCTTACGAACATTATTGCCTTTGTTGCCATTCTTTGGTTTATAAATCTTTACAATTTCTTAGATGGAATAGATGGTTATGCCGGCAGTGAAGCTGTTTTTCTTGGTATTGCCGGTTTTTTACTTTTTGGCGGTGGACATTTTTTAGTCTTAATCGCGTCTGTAATGGGATTTTTGGTCTGGAACTGGCATAGAGCGAAGATATTTATGGGGGATGTCGGCAGTACCTTGCTTGGTTATACTGTTGCAGTTTTTACGATATATTATGCGAATGAAGATCCTGTAAATCTATGGATATGGATCATTCTTTTTGGAGTTTTTTGGTTTGATGCGACGTACACTTTAGTCAAACGCTACTTCAATGGGGAAAAGCTCTCTGTGGCACACAAAAAGCATATATATCAAAGGCTGACGCAGGCTGGATTTTCCCATGACAGAGTTGTGTTCATGGCTATTGGGGCAAATACGGTTTTATTTGCCTTGGCGTATTTTATCAGTCGGCACTGAAGTACCGATTCCGAGAAATTGTTGCATTTGGAACCCGTACTTCAGTGCGGGCTGAGAGTGGCATGGAAGTAATAACAGTCGGCACTAAAGTACCGATTCCGGAGTGATGCTGCTTTTGGGAATCCGTACTTCAGTGCGGGCGAGAGCGGTAGGAAAACTACAAGTTTAAAAATGTGTTATAATGATATTTATAGAAGACAGGAGCGTATAGTAATGGGTGTATTAAAACTTAAAGATTTAAAGAGTAGTAAATAGTGCAGATAGATAAAAGAATACTAAATTTTTTAGTAATTATAGTACTCTCTTTCGTTACATTTTGGTGGACATTTTTTATCTATCATATGCCGTTTGAATTTGAGATTGTGGTAAGTGTCATCATCATTCGTATGCTTGCATCCCGTTTTATACTGCGAGATTACTCACTTTCGTGGTCAAAAGCTTCGCAAAAAACCTTTCTTATAAAAAGTGTTGTCTATATTGCTGCTTTTTTTGTGTACTTGCCTGTGTTTTATGGAAAAGTACGTCTTTCTTTTTTGGCATCAGAGCTCTTTTTATATCTTTTTAGCATTAATTTTTTAATGTATTCATATTATTATTTTACCAACAAATCAAAAGTAAAGAAGACAAAATCCGTGGTAATTTACGGTGCAGGGAAGGCTGGAATAAAACTGGCATCCGAATTTCATGACTCAAAATATAAAATAGAATACTTTGTGGATGATGACAAGGGTTTGCAAAACCGTTCTGTAGACTCTGTCAATATACTTTCTAAGCAACAACTGAAAACAGTTATGAAAGATAAAAAGTATGATTTGCTTGTTATTGCCATGCCATCTGTTCCAAAAGAGCGTATCAGGACGATATATGATAATCTCTCAAACTACTTTGAAATTATTCAGATTCTCCCTTCTATTGATGAAATTTTAACGGGAAAAAATCTTTCGACACAGTTAAAAGATCTCTCTGTAGAAGATTTGCTTGCACGTCATCCAAAAGATTTGGACAAAAAAAAGATAAAAGCATTCATAAAAGACAAAACTGTTTTGGTCACAGGTGCCGGTGGAAGTATCGGGAGTGAAATATGTCGTCAATGTGAAAAATATGGAGCAAAAAAACTGATACTTTTAGACCACAGCGAATACAATTTGTATGCTATTTTGGAAGAGATTAAGAATGTGGATGCTGTACCGGTGATGCAAAGCGTTGTAAACAGAGACCTTTTAGAAGAGACATTTCAAAAATACAAACCTCAGATAGTGATCCATGCCGCAGCCTACAAACATGTTCCGCTTGTTGAATCAAATATCTATGAGGGGATTGTTAATAATGTCATGGGAACTAAAAATGTCATAGATATATCCATAAAGTATAATGTGCAAAAGTTTGTAATGATATCTACCGACAAAGCAGTTCGCCCTACAAATGTTATGGGAACGACCAAGCGAATTTGTGAACTGTATGCGCAAAATTCTAATGGACAGGGAACGGATATTGTAGCTGTACGATTTGGAAATGTGCTGGGCTCAAGCGGAAGTGTGATACCGAAGTTTAAAAAGCAGATAGAAAACGGTGGACCTGTAACGGTGACACATCCTGATATCACACGCTATTTTATGCTGATACCAGAAGCGTGTGAATTGGTTTTGCAGGCGGGTGCTATAGGAAGTGGCGGTGAAATTTTTATACTTGATATGGGTGAACCGATTAAAATAGTTGATTTGGCAAAAAAAATGATTGATCTGAGCGGAAGCCAAAACATTGGCATTACATATACAGGTTTACGACCGGGTGAAAAACTTTATGAAGAACTTTTGATAGATGAGAGTGATATGAAAACAGAATATGAGTCTATAACCGTAGCCAAACCGACACCGTACAATCTGAAACAATTGAATGAAGATATTCAATCGTTACTTACATGTAATGATATGCTCACAAAACTTAAAGAAATAGTACCGGAGTTTAATCATCAAAAAAACAATTAAATATCTTTAGGTTTTAGGTTATTTTAAAATTGTTTGGATAGAATTCTGCCATACATTCCGGATTAGCTCAGCGGTAGAGTAGGTGACTGTTAATCACTTGGTCACTGGTTCGAATCCAGTATCCGGAGCCATACCTCTGAAACACCGCAAAACAGGGACTTCCAAGAAGAAAATCAATCTCCGAAGCCAACTTGTGATACAATCAGCAAAAACTGTGCTACAAAACTACCCACAAGATTATATCGAGTCAATAACACCTACTACTACCGACGCAGAATTAATTATAAGTTAGTTAGAATATCCCTACAAACCAAAGAACTCAAAGAAGCTATTAGGCGTAAAAGCTTGATAGATATGCTCAAGGGAGACGAGTTGTTTCAATTAAATACTAATGACTTAAAATTAGCGTTCGAGTATGATACGGAAGAAGAGCTACGCACCGCGTTAGAACTTGCTTTTAAAATGCAAGTAGAGAGTAAAATTACAAAATATAAAGAAGCTAAACAAACAATCGAAAATAATCAATATAAACCTGCTGAATCGCTGACTTTTGAAGCTTTAAGAGATATTTACATAACACAAAAACGACGAGACGGAAATGTTACTAAAAGCACTTTAGACGACTACTTTAACACTTTTAAAAAGCTTACCGAATATTTTAAAGACAAACATATACACGAGCTTAAAATTGACGATATAGAAGCTTTTAAACTACATTTAAACACGATAGAAATTAGAGGTAAAGTGCTATCAAAAAAAACTATAAACAAACACTTGATATATGTGAAACAGTTTTTAAAATTTGCTATGCAACGAGATTATATAAGTAAAAATGTTGCGGAAGGTGTAGCACTTTACAACAGAAAGCAAACAAGAAAAGAAGCACCGCTAAAAGAAAACTACACTATACAAGAAATAAGAACAATACTTAACTATAAATATGACGACGAAACATTTAAGCATATTAACACAATAGCAATATACACGGGTATGCGTCTTGGAGAACTATATAAACTAACAAAAGAAGATATAAAAGAGCAAAACGGCATAATGTATATTAATGTAGAAGACGCAAAAAGTGAAGCTGGTAATAGAAAAGTACCAGTACATAAAGAAATAGAGACTCTTATGAAAAATATACAACTACCATTCTTTGACGGTCAATTAAGTGAAAACGCTTTTGCTAAAAAAGTCCGGTACCAATTATATAAGATAGTTAAAGCAGAGGGCAAAAATTTTCATACAATCCGTGGAACATTCGTTGAAAATCTTTTAGATAAAAATTTTGAAGAAAATGATATGAAGCTAATAGCTATACAACAGATTGTAGGGCACGCTGGAAAAGAAAGTGATAAGCTTACAACAGATACCTATGGCAAAGGCTTTAAATTACCTAAATTAAAAAAGATTATCGATACAGTATCTTATCAATAATTTTTGCAAATCCCCGCCCCGTCAAGTAGCATCCGCTACTTAACGGGGCTATACCCCTGAAACACGAACTAAACTTAATCAATTTAATTATATTTGCAATTCTTTTTTATTGTTATTGCAATATTTTTGCTAAATATTGGCAACATTTAGCAATGTTGCGGGTCGGTAAATCTTGACAGATTTCCCTCTTATTTTAAGAGGGGCACATATCCCACTTCGTGGCTCAATGTGCTTAGGTCGCTTAAACTAACAACCTAAAATATCTTGTATGCACGCATATAGCGTATAATCTTACACTTAAACAGTTTATCTATATTTTAATATTTTTATACATAAAACTTAAAATATAAAAGCACTTAAATAAGCACTTACAAATCTTCTATAAAGCCCTACACAGCGTCAATAAAAGACTTAATAATAAAGTTTTTTTAAGTTTTTATCAAAAAACACCCAAAAAACTTCGTAAATTTGGGGTAAATTACACTTAATTAGCAATATTTGCAAAATTACATATAATACTAAGTATAACTTAACTTTTTTAACGGCGTTACAAATGTATAAACTATAATCTATCAACAAAAGACAATATATAAATAATATTTAGTTAAATTAAAATGTAAGTCGCCGAAAATGTTCCGCAAAACTATTTTATATCCTCTCTCATAAATTTTTTTCATTGGTTATTCTTCCACTCAAAAAGAAATCTGTTTTAACAACCCGAGAGACGAGCTAAATATTACTAGCATTAAAGCTAGAGTAGTATCTTGCTATTTATATCGTCTCAAAATATTTGAGATACCAAATATTTATCTGTAAAAATAATTTACAAATCTTTTAGATTAACCCATTAAAAAAAATTATAAAGAGGTGTAATTATGGAAACAGTTATAAAAGCAAGTGTGCAAAAATTTAATGAAAATATACAAGCGTCAGAAAATTTAGAAGAAATAAACGAGCATATAAATACATTACTAAAATTAGTTCACAGATACGCAAGTAAAAAAAATAATCGCCCTAACAAAGGGCTAAAAGTATTTGAAGAATATATAAAAACGGACACCAGAGAACTAAAAGTAAAAAGAGAAGTAAGCAGAAGATCCGAAAAAACCTATAAAGATTTTATTGGTAAATATATAGCACTTAGAGAAGACGGCTACTCTTGGCAACGCATAAGCGATTATATGCTCAAAAAATATAATATAAAAGCAAGTAGAGAAAGTATCAGAAAGTTGGTTATAAATTATGTTTAGTGCGAAAAGAGCAAGTGCCAACGCTATTATAAATAGAGTTATGAGTAATGCCAACGGCATAGGACAAAGCAAAGCAGAAACACGCAATAACAGTAATATAAGGGGCGAAAATGGACATGCAGTCAGTGATAAAGCACATAGTATTAAAGAAGTGCAAAATCTACGAAGCGTAGCTACACAATATATAAATTATGTAAAAGAAAATTACAGCGGTAAAGTAGCAGGAAACATAAACAAAGAGAGTGCTAAAGCATTTTTAAAAGCTAAAGCCCTAGAAGTAAAAGGCTCAACGCTTAACACATACACAAGTTTAATGCAAAAAGTTTCAGAGAACTTAAATAAAGACCATATAGGCACTTTAAATCGCCAAGATATACAAAATATCAAGCAAGAGTTAAAAAACGATTATACGCTATCTAAAGAGCATATAAATCGTGCTTATGACAATACACAAGCTATACAAGAACAAATGAGACATACAAGTATGTCATTATCAACAGATTTGCAAGTAGAAGCAGGTTTAAGGGCGAATGACGCAATTAATAGCGATAAATGGCATATAAACGAAGATAATACACTAACTATAAGCGACAGTAAGGGCGGAATAACTTATACAACAGCACCTATAAGCCCTGAATTATTAAATAGAGTAGAAGAAGCCAAAGAAATGGGCTATAAAGTAAATTACACAGAATATCGAGAAGCATTAAAAGAAGCCGTGCAAAACACGGGGCAAGAATATAACGGCACGCATGGGCTTAGATACAGTTTTGCACAAGATAGATTAGACGAATTACGACAAAACGGCTACACAGAAAACGAGGCTAAAGGGCAAGTAAGCCTAGAAATGGGTCATAGTCGTTTAGACATTACAGACCACTACACAAGCTTTTAATAAACACAAAAAATTTCCAAAAATGCCCCCTTTAATATAATAATAGAGGGGAATTATTTATTTTTAATCCTTTGTATGCACCTATTTTAGGTAGTTTCAGAGGATTTTTATAGAAAAAGTTAGTCCTGTAGTGGAGGACTGGTAGTCCTGCCACAGAGGACTACATATCCTCTGACAGAGGATTATCTATTGATTTTTTTAATATTTTAGTCATTTTTTTTTGGGATTAGCTATTTTTTTGAAAAGTTCTTTCTATTACTTATCAATAGGACTAAAAATTTTAGTGCTATTAACAAAAAAATCACAATGAGAGCAATCCTATAAAGAATAACTTAAACGGAGCGAAAAAATAAAAAAGACAATAGTCCCGTAACAATAAACTTTCAAAGAACATTTTTAAGAGCCTTTTGGCTCTTAAGAGCGTTTGATTTTTGAAGCACTTTTTACAAGTCATTATCTAGAATTTGACTCAAGTGTTTCAATGATCAAACAACTAAAAAACTGTTTGGTTGACAATGATAAAGTGCTAGGTGCCCCTTGAGGGTATAGACTGTTATATAATTGTCTATATAGTGTTTATCAAGTTCTATAACAACTTATTGTTAAATAGTTGAATGAAACTCAAGATGCTGATGCCTGAAATACCCTTTGAGGATTATAGGCAACATTGTTTTTATAAATAGCTAAAATGATATGAGCAAGTTTCCTTGCAACAATGACTACAGCCTCTTTTTTGGCTCTGCCTTGAGAGACCTTGTCTCTAAAGAGCTTATTAAGTTTATTATTATGTCTAATAGCTGCAATGGCAGCTTGATATAACGCTTTTTTAGCTAACTTTGCACCTCTCTTTGCAATAGGACCATAACTAAGCTTATTGCCAGATTGCTCTATTGTAGGATAGAGGCCCAAATAACCAATAAGATGAGAGTTGTTTTTAAACCTGCTCAAATCCCCACACTCACTAATGAGTGCAAAGATGGTTTTATCACTCACACCCGGAATGGTTCTAAGGTTGTCAATAATATCCATAACCTCTTGTTCTTCATCAATCTCAAGTTTTGGTGCTTGATGAAAAAGTTTTAACATCTCATGCTCAAGCTCTTTAAGCTCCTCTTGTAGAAGTTTAATAAGTCGAATATGAGACTTTATGACATAAGCTCTCTCATCTACACCATTACCCTGATAGACAGAGTGTTTGGCTAACTCTAAAAGCTTTTTGGCTTTTTGCTCATTAAAGTTATTGCCTTTAATACCTCGAAAAGTTTTAAGTATCCTCTCTGCACTGGCATACTCATAATGCTTTGCAGTTGGATACTTCTCAAGCAGAGCAAGCCCTGTTACATTAAATGGGTCTTTTACAACCTGCTCCATTTCAGGAAAGACTACAGATAGAAGTGTAGATATCTGTCGCTTATGCTTTTTCATCTCTTCAAGAAGATTATTCTTGTGTCTATATAGTGATTTGATACTTTGATAGGTATCTTCACTTACATAGGCTTTGGAGTATCTTCCTGATTTAATTAAAGCTGCTATCATTAAAGCATCAATGTTGTCATTTTTTACTTTTTTCATGGTGTCCAACTCTCTAAATCTGTTTGTTTGATAAGGATTTAAAAGTATAACATCAAACCCTTTCTCCTTCAAATACAGATAGAGATTTTCAAAGAAGATTCCTGTTGCTTCCATACCAATGGTAAAGGTTGAAACTTCATCAATAGAGTTCAAAAGTAAAACCAATTCACTAAAGCCATTCTCGTCATTATTAAACTTGAGCGACTTCTTTATTACTTTATCATCTTGATGCAAAAAATGCACCAAATCGGACACCCATAACGTTTTAGTTCGGACACCTGTGACGGTTTTAAATCGGACAGTGATGACGAAAATGATTCGGACACTTTTACTAAAAAAGCGTCAACAAAGATTCGTTTAAGAAAGAGATATTTTCTAAATTCAAATACACTCTTTGTAAATTTATTTACAAGGGTGTTGAAAATGAGGATTATATCCATGAGATCAGTTCGTGATATTGTAAAGTACCATAGTATGGGCTTGTCAATCAGAAAGATACATGACGCTACAGGAGTAGCCAAAAGTACCGTTGCAGATTATATCAAACGGTTTAAAGAGCTTGGATTGTCAATAGAACAGATTGATGTTTTAGATGATGATGCACTCAAACTACAGTTTTTCCCCGATGTAGCCAGTGTCGTCGTCTCACGCAAAGCGATGCCAAACTTCAACTATATCCACCAAGAGCTCAAACTGCGTAAAAAAACCAAAGTGACACTCTATCTGTTGTGGGAAGAGTATAAAGAGGATAATCCGGATGGGTATCAGTACACCCAGTTTCGCGTGTACTACCGCCGCTTCGTCAAAAAACTCAACCCCTCCATGCGCCAGACACACCTTGCGGGTGAGAAGATGTTTGTAGACTACAGCGGTGTTACTATGCCAATACACAATCAAAGAACCGGTGAAGTGGAGTATGCACAGATATTCATAGCCGTACTTGGTGCAAGTGGATACACCTTCGTTCACGCTACCCCAAGTCAAAGACAGGAGGACTTCATCTACTCCCATGTCAAGTGTTATGGGTTCTTTGGTGGAGTGCCAAGAGTGGCAGTTCCCGATAATCTTAAAAGCGCCATCATCTCCAATAATAAAAACGGTATCGTCGTCAATGAGAGCTATGCAGATCTCAATCGCCACTATGGCGTCATAGTAAATCCCGCACGCCCAAGAAAGCCAAAAGACAAACCAAAAGCAGAACAGGGTGTCCAAGCGATTCAACGCTACATTCTCGCACGCTTTCGTCACCATAAGTTTTTCAGTGTCGATGAGCTCAACGAAGCTATAGCGGAGTTGCTCGATAGATACAACAACAAGATTATGAAACATCTCCAAAAGAGTAGAACAGAGCTCTTTAATGAGCTCGATGCACCCTATCTCAATCCACTGTCTGCAAACAGCTATGTCTATAAACAGTTCAAGATTGCAAAAGTGCATCAGGATTACCATATAAGCCTTGAGAAATGCAACTACTCCGTACCTTACAAATATATCAAAGAAGAGGTAGAGGTACGATACTCCACACAGAGTGTCTATATCTACCACAAGAACAGGCTCATCGCTACACATCCACGCCTGCGAAGAGTCGGTGAGTGCTCGACACTGCATGAACATATGCCAAGTAAACATCAGTATGTAAACGAGAGTATGAATCCACAAAGACTGCGCTCTTGGGCAAAAAAGATAGGTGAATTCAGCAGTGTGTTTGTGGAGGATATATTTGCATCGATGGAGTATCCACCACAGGCGTATAATAAAATAGTAGCCATCTTATCGTTGGCAAAACTCTATGGTAACACAGAGCTGGAGTTGGCGCTGATGTATGCTACAAAGCATAACACCACAACCACAAAGTCGATCAGATCGATACTCGATAAAAAGCTCTATCTGAGTGACAGTGCCAATAATGTGCAACCATCATCACAGTACGCACTCTTTAACAACCACTCCAATATCCGCGGTGCGGATGAGTACAAATAGAAATAACAATCAAACAACAAAAAAAACAAGGACAAAAGAATGAATCACACTACCGTTGTCAACAAACTGACAGAACTTGGCTATAAGGGCTTTAAAGAGGCATATATGCAACAGATGGAGGATATCAACTACGATTCTATGGGGTTTAGCGAAAGACTCTATCAGCTTCTTGATGCGCAGGATATATTTTTACGCAATAAACGCATTATCATGAATCACAGACTCTCAAAAATCAAAGACAAGCAAGCAGCACTCGATGCTATAGACTATACACCACAAAGAGGGATCAACAAAGCACAGATTAGGTCATTATCTTCACTCAACTTCATCGATGCCAGACAGAACATCATCATTACCGGTAAAACTGGGACTGGAAAGAGCTATCTCGCTCAAGCGTTTGCCAATAAGGCTATATTTGATGGGTACAAAGCCTACTATGTAAGAACTCCTTCATTACTTGAGGAGATAAAAATTGCAAGGTTGGATGGAACTTATACTAATCTGCTTAAAAAGTATTCAAGATTTAAACTGCTGATTCTTGATGACTTCGGTGTGATACCTATGGGTGAAGATGATGCAACGAATCTCTTTGAGATCATAGAGGACAGAACACAGATTAATTCTACAATTATCACTTCACAGCTTCCTGTAAGTGAGTGGTATAACTATCTCAACAACAACACCATTGCAGATGCAATTTTAGACAGAATTGTTCACTCCTCCCATAGAATAGAACTGAGTGGTCCATCGATGCGAAAACTCAAATCGAGCATCAAAACTGACGAATATTAAAAAATCATTCGGACACTTTATGCTAAAATGGCGTTACAGAAAATATTCTCTTTCTTGGTGTCCGATTTGAAACGCGTTGGGTGTCCGGATGCTCCGTCATATGCAATCTTGATTAACCACACAGGCAACATGAAAACTCTTTGCTATATCTATACCTACATAATAGTGCATTGTGCATCCTTTCATTTGTTTAACTTTTTCTTACAGCCTCGTAACGATAGAGGATTGAGATAAAACCCATCCTGGCATCCTATAGGTAAGTTACACAAGTTAAACGCAGTATGCTTTCTTAGATAGTGGCATAAAACCTCATAAGGAAAAATGACTGTCATTCAACTCTTTAACTGTAAGTTGTTTTAGTATTTGACAAACACAAAAACGACTTTATCAAAAACTAAAAAACAATTATCAAACCACTACTCCCTTGGATGTAATGACTTGATAAATTTATTATACGAGGTATAAAAAATGAAAAGAATAAGGAATATGGCTTTTGTAGAAGTAAGAACATTAAATGAAGAAGGAGAAATTGTAACAAGTCAGCAAGCGAGACAATATAAAGCAGAGGCAGAACCGAATTATATTAAATTGTATTTAGAAGATATAAGTTATTTACATAATTTACCAGCAAAAGCAGGAGATATATTGTTTGAATTACTACATTATGTTGATTATAACCACGAAATCTATTTATCTGCTGGCAGAAGAAAGAAAGTGGCGGAAAATTTAGGCAAGAGTGAAAAACATATCAAAAATACAATAACTAAGCTTATACAAGCAGAAATATTATTGAAAGTCGAAAGAGGTGTATATCAACTAAATAGTTATCTATTTGGTAAGGGAAGCTGGAAAGACATATTAAAGCACAGAAACTCTTTACAGTTAAATATCTTTTATAGTCATGAAAATGGACGAGAAATTAAGCAAAGTTAAGTAAATTTATATATATATTTTTATATAATTCTTGCATATGATACAAAACAAGGGAAACTATGATACAAAACTCCGAAGCCAAAAACTTGGAGTCCCTTATTTGCGGTATTCTGGACAATTACTTTAGCAAATCCAGTATCCGGAGCCACTTTTTTATGTTATAATTCCTCAACTTTTTTAGAGGAACAAAACTTGACAGACACTTCACACGAAACAAAATTAACACTTCTTTATATCTTTATAGCTTTTGCTTTTTCTATTGGTATGCGTCTTATTTGGGTGTATCATTTTAACGGCTATGCACCGTTTTATTTTAACAATCAGTTTATGATAAATACTAATGATGGCTATGTTTGGGCGGAAGGTGCGAGGGATCTGCTTTCGGGAACTGTGACGAATCCTGATGCTAAAGAGTATTTTGATAAATTTCACCAGTTACATGACTTGTCTCCTGTTTCTTCTGCTGCATCACAACTTACAGCATTTTTTGCAAAGATTCTGCCTTTTTCTTTTGAGAGTGTCATTTTTTACCTGCCGGTATTTTTAAGTTCACTTGTTGTCATTCCCATTGTCTTAATAGCCAAAGCACTCAAAAATTTAGAAATGGGATTAATTGCTGCACTTTTGGCATCAATTGCATGGAGTTATTATAACCGTACAATGGCAGGGTATTATGATACCGATATGCTTAACATTGTACTTCCCATGTTTTTGCTCTGGTCTGTTATTTGGGCGATTCAAACCAAAAAAGATATCTATTTGCTTTTTACGGCTTTGGATATTTTGGTTTACAGATGGTGGTACCCGCAGTCTTATTCATTGGAATTTTCTTTTTTTGGGCTTATACTTTTTTATACTTTGGTGTTTGATCGAAAAAATGTGTTTAACTACAAGTTACTTGCGATTATGATGTTTGCAATGATGAATACAGATGGATTGATCCGTCTTGGTGCAGTTTTGGCGGCATTTTACATTTTTAAACAAGAAAAACTTGACAAGTATATCTATTATATTTTAGGTTTGTCCATTATTGCATTTTTTGTAACAGGCGGGTTTTCCCCGATTTGGTCGCAGCTAAAAGGCTATATTTTTAGAGAGAGTGTCAGTACGGGGGCTAAAGGACTGGGGCTTCATTTTTTCACGGTAATGCAAACGGTGAGAGAAGCAGGACATATTCCATTTGAAACCTTTGCCAATCGAATCAGCGGAAATACTGTTACCTTTGTGATTGCCTTGTTTGGTTACATGTATCTGCTGTATAAACACCGCATTATGCTCTTTTCACTGCCTCTTGTGGGGCTTGGATTTTTAGCCTATGTCGGCGGGCTTCGTTTTACTATTTATGCTGTACCGATTTTGGCTTTTGGCATCGCCTTTTTAATTACGCAAATTGCCGAAAAAATGCCTACGCAGAAGTTGAAAGTTTTAAGCATGAGCGCTTTTACTCTGCTGACACTCTATCCAAACTATAAACATATAGAAGCGTATAAAGTACCTACTGTTTTTAATGCGAATGAAGTGAAAGTCCTAACTGCTCTGGGAAAAAAAGCAGATCGCGAAGATTACGTTGTAGCATGGTGGGATTATGGCTACCCTATCCGATACTATGCAGATGTCAAAACATTGGCTGATGGCGGAAAACACAGTGGAAGTGTAAATTTTCCTGTGAGTTTTATGTTGACGCATACACAGGAAGAGGCTGCAAAAATGGCACGTCTTGACGTAGAATATACTGAGAAAACATATGAATATACAGCAAAAAACAAAAAACTGATAGAAGATAAAAATCTCACAGTTTTTTCAAATATTGAACAGATGACAAAAGATTACGGATACAAAGATACAAATAAATTTTTAAAGAGCTTGCAGTCTGATATTAAACTGCCGCAAAAAACGAGAGACATCTATTTTTATCTTCCTTTTAGAATGATAAATATCTATCCGACTGTCACACTTTTCTCAAATTTGAATTTAATGAACGGAGCCAAAAGAAAACAGCCGTTCTTTTTCATATCCCGAAACTTTAAAGATACCGGAGCAAAAATCCAGTTGGCTCAAAATATTTTTTTAGACAAAAGAACTTCGATGCTTACCATAGGAAAGCAGACATTGCCTATCAGAAGATTTGTAGTGACAAAATATGATAAAAACATGCACCTGCATAAAGATGTGAAATTGATTAATCTTTCATCAAACATCAGTGTTATGTATATGGCGGACTACAGAACCTTTTTAATTGTTGATGAAAAAACGTATAATTCACTTTATATACAACTGATGGTACTGGAAAATTACAATAAAAAACTCTTTGAACCTGTGATACTAACACCACAGGCTAAAGTATATAAGTTGAAAATATAAGAATGAAAGAACAGCCGGCACTGTGCAGTTTTTCGGAACCCATCCTTTAGGGTCACTGCCATTAAGTTAATAAAAATAATGCTTTTGCGGAACCGGTACTTCAGTGCCGGCTGAGAGTGATGAAAAGTAGCAATAGTCGGCACTAAAGTACCGATTCCGAGGAATGTGCAGTTTTTCGGAACCCGTACTTCAGTGCGGGCTGAATTTAAGTTAATGTAACCAAGATTTGACTATAATCACCTAATTAAACTAAAAGGATTTTCTTGCAAACAACAATCAGAAAATGTCTTTTTCCGGCGGCAGGCTACGGAACAAGATTTTTACCGGCTACAAAAGCGATACCAAAAGAGATGCTTCCCGTTCTTACAAAACCACTTCTCCAATATGGAGTAGAAGAGGCAATAGAAGCGGGGCTCACTACTATGGCAATCGTTACGGGGCGTGGGAAACGTGCAATTGAAGATCATTTTGATGTTTCTTATGAACTGGAACATCAAATTAAAGGTACTGCAAAAGAGAGTTATTTGCAAGAGATAAGAAAAGTAATAACAACCTGTACCTTTTCCTATACGCGACAAGTTGAGATGAAAGGGCTTGGGCATGCGATACTGACAGGTGAAACACTTATTGGAAAAGAACCTTTTGCTGTCATACTTGCGGATGATTTGTGTGATAACGAGGGTGCGGGTGTTTTAGCGCAGATGGTAAAACTTTATGAAAAATATAAGTGTTCTATCGTTGCTGTTGAAGAAGTGCCTTATGAAGATACCAACAAATACGGTGTCGTTGCAATAGAAGAGCAGCCCGCACTGAAGTACGGGTTCCAAGAAGACGAAATGAGTGCAGATGAGTTAGCTGAGAGACGGAACCCAGACTTTAGTCTGGGCGATAACGCTTTTAAAATTACAGATATGGTAGAAAAACCAGAACCAAAAGATGCCCCTTCAAACTTAGCCATCATAGGCAGATACATTCTGACTCCGGACATATTTGATATTTTACGTACAACAAAACCGGGCAAAGGCGGAGAGATCCAGATCACAGATGCTTTGCTGCAACAGGCAAAAGAGGGAAAAGTCATTGCCTATAAATTTGAAGGAAAACGTTTTGACTGCGGCAGTGTAGACGGTTTTGTCGCAGCGACAAATTATTTTTACAACAAGAGCCGTTCATGAACTATAGCCATAATTTCAATCCGACTATCTCAGATGAGGATGTTTTTGCCGAAATTGTAAAAGAAAAGAACTCTATCGGCTATTATACACTGCCGCTTCAAGATACATTTGTTTATAAAGAGTATGCCAAAACAGTGAGGCAAACCAACATAGTTGTTATCGGTATCGGCGGCAGTACCCTTGGCACCTACGCTATTTATAAATTTTTAAAACACTCAAAAGATCTGAGGAAAAAACTTTTTTTTCTTGAAACTACAGACCCTATTGATATAAAGTCCAAGATTGAAAATATTGATTTGGAAGATACACTTTTTATAGTGATTTCAAAATCCGGGACAACTTTGGAAACAATAGCCTTGTTTAAGTATATAAACTCTTTGGTTACATGTAATAAAGAAAATACCGTGATTGTCAGTGAGAAAGACTCCAAATTGAGTGATTATGCCCGTATACACAGTATGAAAATTTTTGAGATTCCGAAAAATGTCGGAGGACGCTTTTCTGTGTTTTGTGCAGTGGGTTTGCTGCCTTTGGCAATAGTGGGAATAGATATAGATGCACTGTTAGGCGGTGCAAAAAAAGTACATGACGAGTTTTTTTATGTAGATGCCGAAAAGCCCGCACTAAAGTACGGGTTCCAGGGTGTCTCTGAAACTGCTACTTCAGTTCCTCTGCACAATAATGAGGCAGGTAATATCTCCGGAACCGATACTTCAGTTCCTCTGCACAACGATGAGATGGACAATATCTCTGAAACTGCTACTTCAGTTCCTCTGCACAATGATGACAAAGCTAATATCTCCGGAACCGGTACTTTAGTGCCGGCTGACAATGGAATAAATACTAAACAACGCCTCTTAAAAAAAGCCCGGTTTTTGGTTGAATACAAGTACAACTTTAACATAAATGTAGTCTTTTCCTACTCCTCACGCCTTGAGGGTTTCAACAAGTGGTATATTCAGCTTTGGGGAGAAAGTCTTGGTAAAATTGATATAAACAATACACGTCAGGGATTGACACCTATCGGTATTATCGGTCCGATTGATCAGCACTCGTTTTTACAGCTTATCATCGAAGGCAGACGAGATAAAACGGTCACTGTCATCAAGGTGGAAAATTTTGACAATGATCTGAAAATTCCGGATGTAAAACTGGAAGGGCTTGAAGAGTTACAATACCTCAATAATATTCCTTTTTCCGCATTGATAAACAAACAGGCGGATGCAACGATAGAATCAATAAACAACCAAAAAGACATCCCGTGTGATGTGATAACAATAGACGGTGTCTGTGAAAGTGCCATTGCCGCTTTAATGTATGAATATGAACTGTTGACTTCCCTGTGTGCAAAATTGATGTATATTGATGCCTACAATCAACCCGGTGTTGAAAACGGCAAAATTATTTTGAAAAAGAAATTGAAACAAGACAGAAACAATGACAGCTTGCAATAAAAACAAGAGGCCAGTTTTTTATACCCTCAGTTTTTATATGCTACAATCAGGAAAAAATATTTGAGTAGGATATATGCAAAAAACTATAAAACTTTTACAAAAAAATGATGAACTCACAATAATAGATACTGAACTCGATATATATCTTGAAATTCCGCATCTGGCATATGCCGAAGTAAAAAAAGAAGATGGTGGCAAAGCACTGCTTTTTACCAATGTAGTTGATAAAAAAAGTGGTAAAAAATTTGAAGAACCGGTAATCATGAACCTTTTTGGATCTTATAGGCGTTGTGAACTGCTTTTTGGACGAACCATTGAGTCTGTGGCAGATGAAATTACAAAACTGCTGCATATGAAACCGCCGGTAGGCTTCAAAGAGAAAATTGCTATGGCAAGTGAACTTTTTTCACTCAAAAATATTTTTCCAAAACGTCTCAAAGGCGAGGGAGAATGCCAGCAGATAAAATATTTAAAAGATGAAATAGATTTATATAAATTACCGGTCCTAACAACCTGGGAACAAGACGGCGGACCTTTTATTACAATGGGGCAGGTCTATACACAAAGTCTTGACGGCGAAATGGTAAACCTTGGGATGTACAGGTTACAGGTATATGATAAAAATCATTTGGGCATGCACTGGCAGATACATAAGGATTCTTCACACTTTTTTGATCAGTATCAAAAAGCCACAAAAAGAATGCCTGTAAGTATAGCTATAGGAGGAGATCCATTGTATACCTGGTGCGCAACGGCACCGCTTCCTTATGGCGTGAATGAACTTCTGATGTATGGACTGATTACTAAAAAGCCTGCACAGCTTGTAAAATCTTTGACAACACCTTTGTATATTCCAAAAGATGTGGATTATGTAATAGAGGGCTGGGTTGATCCTGATAATTTGAAAATTGAAGGTCCGTTTGGTGACCATACGGGATACTACACTTTGGAAGAGCCCTATCCTGTGATGGAAGTTTCAGCGATAACGATGAAGCAAAAAAGAACTTTTCTAGCTACCGTTGTCGGAAAACCACCGCTTGAAGACAAATATATGGGCTGGGCAACCGGAAAAATTTTCTTTCCTTTGCTTAAAACAACTGCTCCTGATCTGCTGGATTATCATATGCCTGAAAATGCAGGTTTTCACAACCTGATACTTGCAAAAATGCAGCCACTTTACAAAGGACATGCAAAACAGTTTATGCACGCTTTTTGGGGTGCCGGACAGATGAGCTTTGTAAAACATGCCATTTTTGTTGATGAAAAAGCACCAAAACTGGAGAATTATGAAGCTTTTGCCACATATGTTCTGAATCGTTTTACTCCTAAATCTATGTTTATTACAGAAGGTATTTTGGATGCGCTTGATCACTCATCTCCCGAGACTCTGGTGGGTGGAAAGCTTGGCATAGATGCTACAGGCGCGAACAGCGTTGAAGCTCCTCAGCTTTTGGGAGATGCAGAACTTCTCAGCAGAGTAAAAGAGCTCATTCCCGATGTTGTAGATTTGCATCAGTTTATGCAACGCACAAACAATCCTGTTACGGTCATCAGTGTGGAGAAAAAAAGAAATGTCAAAGAGTATTTCGATGATTTGCTGGTACTGAGTACGCATGTAAGAGTGGTTGTATTCGTTGATGCTGAAAAAAATGACATACGGAACTCTTATATGCTGATTTGGCGTGTCACGAACAATATGGATGCACTGCGTGATGTATATACATCAGGACTCATGGTAGGTATTGACGGTACAAATAAAAATTCGTTGGATAATTTTACAAGAGAATGGCCTGATGATGTCGAGTGTACACAGAGTGTTGTTGAAAAGTTAAAAGAAAAAGGAGTCTGGAGTCTGGACGAAAAACTCTCCGGTAAGTTTCAATTATAGAATTTTTTGTGCTTTTTGTGATAAATTTTATCACTGTAAGGAATATATAATAATTTCTAATGTAATATCAATGAAAGATATTTCACTTTAGGAAAAATATATGAAAAAAATTTTATTAATTGCACTTTCTTTGGCTTTTTTTACGCTTTCTTCGTCAAATGCTGCTATTTATAAAGGGCAGCGTATTTTTATAAAAAAATGTTTAAAATGTCATGACTCCGGACAGAATTTTATTGCAAAATATAAAATGAAAAAATGGAAGAAGCTTATGCGAAAGAAAGGCAAAGCTTTGGCAGAAATCCACCTGAAAAGTGAAAAAGCCAAAAAATCATGGAAATATTTTAAGAGTAAAAAATATTCCAGAAAATCAAAGCATCTGAAACAGTTTTTAGTGGAATATGCCAAAGACAGTGGGAATGTCCCTGCCTGTAACTAGAGGTGCCCTAAATAAAATGAAGCATAATCGCTTCATTTTATTTTTCTCTCTTTGTAAAACTCTTCTTTTTAGATAAAATAGCAAACTTTTTAATATCATTTATGAAACAAACGAAGGAAAAACTATGGAAAAAATGTGGTCAGGCCGTTTTTCGGCATCTGCTTCAAATCTTTTAGATCAATTTAATGCATCAATAATGTATGACCGGAAGTTATACCGTGAAGATATAGAGGGCTCCCTGGCACATGCCCAGATGCTTGCAAAACAGGGTATATTAACGCAAGATGAGCTGAAACAGATTCAAGACGGTTTGGCTCAGGTGAAAAAAGAGATTGAGTCAGGTGAATTTGAATGGAACATTTCTGATGAAGATTTGCATATGGGTATAGAAAAACGCCTGACGCAAATTATAGGAGATACCGGGAAGAAACTGCATACGGCAAGAAGCAGAAATGATCAGGTTGCTGTGGACTTTCGTCGCTATGTTCTGCGAAAAAATCTTGAAATTGCAAAACTTGTGAAACTTTTAATGAAAGAGATTATTGGTGTTGCGCAAAAACATACAGAGACACTTTTACCCGGTATGACACATTTACAGCATGCGCAGCCTATTAATTTTGCATTTCATCTTGGCGCATACCTTGCTATGTTTCAACGTGATATTGAGCGCTTTGAAAGTTCGTATGAACGAAACAATGTGTCACCGCTTGGATGTGCCGCTCTTGCAGGGACACCGCATAATATTGACAGACAATACAGCGCAGAGCTTTTGGGGTTTGAACGCGTGAGTGTCAACTGTCTCGATACCGTGAGTGACAGAGACTTTGCTCTTGAAATTCTTTTTAATATATCGACGATGATGATGCATATTTCCCGTTTGAGCGAAGAGTTGGTGCTTTGGTCGTCTTATGAGTTCGGGTTTATAGAACTGAGTGATGAGTATTCCACAGGAAGCTCAATAATGCCGCAAAAGAAAAACCCGGATGTTCCTGAACTGCTTCGTGGAAAAACAGGGCGTGTTTACGGTGCATTAGTTGGGCTTTTAACTGTTATGAAAGGTCTGCCACTTGCCTATAACAAAGACACACAAGAAGACAAAGAGGGTGTTTTTGATGCAGTCGAGACAGCAGAAATCTCCTTGGAAATTTTAAAAGAGGCGATAAAAACAATGCAGGTGAAACCGCAAAACATGCATTCTGCCTGTAAGGTCGGGCATCTCTCGGCAACGGATTTAGCTGACTATTTGGTTGAAAAGTGTAATATTCCGTTTCGTGAAGCCCATTTTATTACAGGAAAAGCAGTGGCAAAAAGTGAAGAACTGGGCATTGATTTAAGTGAAATTGAATTAAAATATTTGCAGGAAATTGATGAAAGAATTTCTGAAGATGTCCTTGATTTTCTTGTGCTGGAAAATTCTATGAATGCCAGAAAATCCCAAGGCGGTACGGCAACGCAAAGAACACAGGAACAACTGGACTATTTTAAAAAATATTTAGAGGAGCAATAAAAAATGAAAGTAAGCGTATCACACAAAGAAGGAATGAAATTTGAGGCAAAAACCGAGAAAAGCAGTTTTATTATAGACTGTCCTGTAATTTCACCTGTTGAGTATTTTTTAGCAGGTATTATTACATGTAGTGCAACTGACTTGATATTAATACCGAAAAATCAGGGAAAAACAGTCACTGATTTAGTGGTAGACGGTGATGTTGTACGGGCTGAGGATCATCCTCGTAAATTTGTAAAACTGCATTTGACTTACAGTTTTCATTCTGATGCAGATGATGTTACGGCTGCCAGATGGGTAATGGCTTCGGTTGAGACATACTGCTCAACTATCAATACCATAAGAGATACAACAGAGATTTCTTACTCCATCACACATAACGGCAAACTGATTCGTGAAAATGAAAAAATGATCAGTGGTGGCGGAGCGAAAATAGATATGGGCGAAATCGAGTCTTGCCCAAGCTAGAGAGTTTCTCTAGCTATAAAAAATCTTTTGGATCGGCATCGCTGAAATGGCCCCATTTGAGTTTTGCCCCGCCCAGAATATGAAAATGCAAATGTTTGACTTCCTGTCCGCCGTTATCGCCTACATTTGTAATGACTCTGTATCCCGAGGTCTCAATTTTAACCTCTTTGACAATTTCCTGAATAAACTCTGTCATCTTTGCCATAGTTTCACCTGTGACTTCGTTAAAGCTGTCTACATGTAACTTTGGTATTGCTAAAATATGCACAGGTGCTTTAGGATTGATGTCATGAAAAGCTAAAAAATTTTCATTCTCCAAAACAATATTTGCGGGTATTTCTTTATTGACGATTTTACAAAACAGACACATAATTCTTTCCTTAATTTTTGAATATTGTAGCATATAAAGATTCAAATGAAGCTATTTATAACAAATTTTTCAGTATAATCACTACAAAATTAAATAACTACGGAGACTCTATTGAAAGAGTGGTATGATAAAATAAAAGAAGCACCAAGTGTAGAAGCTTTAGAAGAGATTCGCATTGCTGTCTTTGGAAAAAAAGGCATATTAGCTGCCGAATTTGCTAAAATGAAAGATGCTCTCAATGAGCAAAAGTCTCAAATCGCAAAAGATTTAAATAAGCACAAAAGTGCATTAATGAACGAATTTACTGCAAAAAAAATTGCCTTGCAGACGCAAGAGTTGCAACGTGCTATGAAAGAAGAGGCCATAGATGTGTCAATGTTTGGCACAAAATCTTCAGCGGGAGCATTGCATCCTGTGATGGAAACAATGGACAGAATTGTAGAATATTTTTCATGTATGAATTTTGCCGTAAAAACAGGACAGATTGTTGAAGATGATTTTCACAATTTTGAAGCACTCAACCTTCCAAAATACCATCCGGCACGAGATATGCAAGACACATTTTATTTTAAAGACGAAATGCTTTTACGCACGCATACTTCGCCTGTACAAATCAGAACAATGCTGGAGTCAAAACCGCCGATTCGTATGATTGCACCGGGTGCGGTTTTCCGCCGTGATTATGACTTGACACATACGCCGATGTTTCATCAGGTTGAGGGATTGCTTGTTGATGAAGAGGGAAAAGTCTCTTTTGCCAATTTAAAGTTCATTTTGGAAGATTTTTTAAAGTATATGTTTGGTGATGTGAAGGTTCGTTTTCGCCCTTCGTTTTTCCCTTTTACGGAGCCTTCTGCGGAAGTAGATATCTCCTGTGTATTTTGTCAAGGCGAAGGCTGCCGCGTCTGCTCTCATACAGGATGGCTTGAAGTGCTCGGCTGCGGTATTGTGGATGAAAATGTATTTGAAGCGGTCAATTACAAAAATGTCAGCGGGTATGCTTTTGGTTTGGGAGTAGAGCGTTTTGCAATGCTGATTCATCACATAGGTGACCTTCGCTCACTTTTTGAGGGAGATATTAAGTTACTGGAGCAGTTTCAATGATAGTTACGAAGAGTTGGTTAAACGAATGGATTGACCTGGAAGGAATTTCGACAAAGGAACTCGCTGATACTTTTAATGCTATCGGTCTTGAGGTTGACAGAATTCACGAATATCGTGTGCCTGCAAAAATAGTTTTTGGAAAAGTTTTAGAGTGTGAAAAACATCCCGACGCAGACAAACTTAATATCTGCCAGGTTGATATAGGGTCGTGCATTCGTCAAATTGTATGCGGTGCTTCAAATGTAAGAGCAGGGTTACATGTAGTCGTAGCAACGATCGGGGCTGTTATGCCGTCGGGACTTGTGATAAAACCTGTCAAACTGCGTGGAGTAGATTCAGAGGGGATGATATGCTCGGCATCAGAAATCGGTCTGCCTGATTTGGGCAAAGGGATCATGGAACTTGATGCAAGTGTAGGAACCTTTTCGCTTGGACAGGAAGTTAACGAAAATTCTCTTTTCAATGATGATTTGATTGAAATAGAATTGACAGCAAACCGTGGAGACTGTTTAAGTATTCGTGGCGTTGCAAGAGACTTGAGCGCTGCCTTTGACAGACCCGTGAAAGAGTACGAACAAACTGACAATGATGAAAAAAGAGGAATAGGACGTATTCTCTCTTTAACACATGAAAAAGATTTGGATGTAAATTTACGCTACAAAGCCATAGATTTAAAAGCATTGGTTCTGCCTTTTGTTGTCAAACTCCGTCTTGGACAGATAGAAGAGTCCCGAAAGTGTGATGTTGAAGCAATGACACTCTATGTGACCCATGCTACAGGTGTGATTTTGAGAGCCTACAGGCATGAGTTTTTTACAAAAGATGATGAACCGATGGCAAAGATTATTCTTGGTGAAGATGAAAACGGATATGCCTGTATCAAAACACAGGAGGGGCAAATTGCCTCCATAGTCGGTATTATTCAAAAAGATGAATCCAAAGTGACAAAAAACGAAGGAATTGTTCTTTTGGAAGCCAGTTATATCCCGCCGGATATCATTTCTAAAAAAATGGCCGAGAAAAAAATCGAATCAGGTCCAATGTTTTACAAAACATCACGGGGCAGTGAACCAGAGTTGAATGGCGGACTTTCATACTGTATTGACCTGATAGAATCAAACTCTGTTTCATCAACATTCAGCGGCAGCATAGAGTTGTCTACGTCGTTCAGAGAAAAGAATGTGATTGTCACAAAGCAGGAAATTGATGAAATAATTGGCGCAAATATTGACAAAATCGTTATTACAAAGATTTTGAAAAATTTAGGTTTTGATGTTTCCAAGTCATCAGTTGACAAGTTTGTGATCTCCATACCGCAGTTTCGTCACGATATTACAAACAAGCAGGATATTGTAGAAGAAATTGTACGGATGGTCGGGATTGACAATATTCCTTCCAAGCCCTTTCTTCTAAAAGAAGAAAACAGACTTGAAGACAACTATTTTGAATACAAAAAGCGTTCTGTTTTTAGACACAGATGTGCCCAGAGCGGATTTTTTGAATCTGTTCATTTTGTTTTTGATGAAAAAAAGATTTTAGAGTCTTATGGATTTGAAACAACAAAAAAAGAGCTCGAACTTTTAAACCCGATTGTCCAGACCTTAGATACTCTGCGTCCGACACTTTTAACAGGTCTGCTCAAAGCAGCATCTTCAAATATCAAAAACGGCTACGCTTCGGTCAGGCTCTTTGAAATAGGTTCTGTTTTTACACCGACAAGGGAAGAGTCTTACAAAATGTCATTTGTTTTCAGTGGAGATAAAGAGAATGAAAATCTTGCCAACAGCGGTAAGCCTGAAAAAGTCGATTTTGCCTTTTTTGTGCAGAAAATAGCGGATGTAGTTGGCGATATAGAGTTGCGTGAGTACAGGACAAAACATACTCTCTCACATACCTATCAGTCAGCAGAGGTTTTATTGAACAATACAGTGATCGGAGAACTTTTCAGAGTGCATCCGGAAGTTGAAAAAGCCTATGACCTGCATAGAACCTATATGTGTGAACTTGATTTGCATAAAATTCCTTACGCACTTAAAACCGCACAGC
Source organism: Sulfurimonas sp. SWIR-19 (assembly GCF_020410885.1). GTDB lineage: Bacteria > Campylobacterota > Campylobacteria > Campylobacterales > Sulfurimonadaceae > Sulfurimonas > Sulfurimonas sediminis. The sequence continues at coordinate 851,890 of NZ_CP084578.1, forward strand.
AGAGATCAAAATATCAGGCCTCTTTTAGAGATTTGAGCATCATCATGCCAAAAGATATGAGTTATGAGAGAGTCAAAGATGTTATTCATACACATGCACGTAAAGAAGTTGTGCGCTTTTATCCTGTGGACAAATACAGTGATGAATCATTGGGTGACAATATCAGCCTTTCGCTGCGCTTTGTACTGCAGTCTGATGAAAAAACTTTGGAAGAAGAAGATATCACAGCGGCAATGGATTCTATCCTTGATGCATTAAATAAGAAACTTGGAATCGGTCTGCGATGAGTACGGTAGTTGTTTCTCCTTCTGAGTCTTTTTCTCTGAATATTTCAGAAATTGCTCCGGACAAGTCCATTTCACACCGAAGTGTCATGTTTGCAATGCTAAGCAAAGGTGTCAGTGAGATAGAAAATTTTTTACGGGCCGAAGATACGATGAACTCTTTGGAAATTGTAAAAAATCTTGGTGCAAATGTCGAAGATGACGGAAAAATCATTAAAATATCTTCAAGCGGCATACAGGAGCCGTTTGAAATACTTGACTGCGGTAATTCCGGAACAGGTATGCGCCTTTTTTGCGGACTGTTGAGTTCTGCAAACGGACATTTTGTTCTCACGGGAGACAAATATCTTCGCCGCCGCCCGATGAAACGTGTTACGGAGCCGTTGATGAGCATCGGTGCAAAACTTGACGGCAGAAAAAACGGAGATTTGGCACCGCTCTCAATTCGCGGTGCTTCTTTGAAAGCTTTTGATTATGAGAGTAAAATTGCCTCCGCGCAGGTAAAAAGTGCAATGATTCTGGCAGCACTGCGTGCAGACGATGTGTGCACCTATACAGAACCTGAACTTTCACGTGACCATACAGAACGAATGCTCAAAGGTATGGGTGCAGATATCAAAGTAGATGGCTTGACAACAACGGTTACGCCGTTAAAAGAACTGCTTGAACCTTTGAAAATCCGAGTTCCTGCTGATCCTTCTTCTGCTTTTTTCTTTGCCGTTGCGGCTGCGATTGTTCCCGGTTCTGGGGTAACTCTTGAAGGTGTTACACTAAATCCTACAAGAATAGAGGCTTTTAAGGCATTAGAACGTATGGGAGCGGATATCTCTTATGAATTAACAGATGACAGATATGAACCTGTCGGAAATATACATGTAAAGTATGCGCCTTTGCACGGAATCGTCATTGAAGAGAATATCTCATGGTTGATTGATGAACTGCCGGCACTCTCCATAGCTATGGCAACTGCTGAGGGTGAGAGTATAGTCAAAAATGCCAAAGAGTTGCGGGTAAAAGAGTCTGACAGAATTTCTACGGTTGTTGAAGGTCTGAGAGCCTGCGGTATCGAAGTAGATGAGTATGAAGACGGGTACAGAATCATTGGCGGAGCGTTGAAAAAAGCCGAGGTTGAGAGTGACGGAGACCACAGGATTGCTATGAGTTTCATTATTGCAGGATTGAAATGCGGGATGAAAGTGAGTGATTTGGAGTGTATAAACACCTCTTTTCCTAACTTTTTTGAACTTTTAAGCAAAATAAGTGAAGCGGAGTTTAGAGAATGAAGATAGAGCTTGCAGAAAACTACGGTTTTTGTTTTGGTGTGAAGCGGGCGATTAAAATTGCAGAAGAAAATACAAATGCAGCAACCTATGGCCCGTTGATTCACAACTCTAAAGAGATAGCAAGACTGGACAAAGATTTTAAAGTGGGTCTTGTTGAAGATTTTCAAACATTCAAGCCGGGAGATAAAGCAATCGTTCGGACACACGGTATAGTCAAAGATGAACTTGCACAGCTCAAAGAAAATGGTATTGAAGTGGTGGATGCTACCTGTCCGTTTGTGACGAAGCCCCAGGAGATAGCCCAGGAGATGAGTGAAAAAGGGTATGATGTTGTCATTTTCGGAGACGAATCACATCCTGAAATTAAAGGGGTAAAGTCATACGCAACACACGGTGCAACGGTTGTTACATGCGTAGAAGAGTTGCATGATCTGAAGTTTCATGAACGCATAGCACTGATTGCCCAGACAACAAGAAAAGTCGAAGACTATATGGAGATTGCGAATTATCTGATTCCCCGCCACAAAGAGGTACGTATTTTTAACACGATATGCAATGCAACATTTGAAAATCAGGAAGCTGTGAGAAAACTCTCCAAAAAAGCAGATGTCATGATAATCATCGGCGGAAAAAACTCATCAAACACCAAACAGCTTTTCAATATATCTTATGAAAACTGTCCAAACAGTCATCATATTGAAGATGAAAACGAATTAGAGAGCGAATGGTTTCGGGATAAAAAATATTGTGGTGTTACTGCAGGTGCCTCCACTCCGGACTGGATTATACAAAATGTTATCAATTCGATTGAAAAAAGTATAAATTAATCATAACTTTGTTATAATCACGACAATTTTTATGTAACAGAGGATAGGCAATGGCGTTCGATAACGAATCATTTGAAGAAGAAGAAAATTTTGCAGAGATGTTCGCAGAAAGCGAAAAAAAGCAAGAAACAAGTCGCATCGTAGAAGGTGAAGTAGTAGAGATACAGGCTGATGAGAACAGAGCATTAGTAAGTGTAGGTGATAAACTTGAGGGTATATTAAGCCTTGATGAAATACGTGATGAAAACGGTGAGTTGAAGTTTAATACCGGCGATAAAATTAAAGTTATGCAAATGGGGTACTACAATGAGCGTCCCAAAATATCATACAAAAAAGTTTTAGAGCAGGAAAAAACTATAGAGTTTATTGATGCACACAAAGAGGATTTTGAAGACCTGGTTGTTGAAGGTATCATTACAAAGAAAAATCGTGGCGGATATGTTGTTGAAGCTGATGCAGTTTCATTTTTTATGCCGCGTTCTTTGGCAGCATTCAAAGAGACTGACGATGTTGTAGGGCGTAAAATCAAAGCACAGGTTGTGAAAATTGATCCGGCTGAAAATTCGATTATTCTTTCACGTCGTAAACTTTTCAATGAAGAGCGTAAAAAGAAAAAAGAAATCATTGATCAACTTATGGCCGAAGATGTCATCGTTGAAGGGACTATCAAAAAAATTACCAGTTACGGTATGTTTGTAGATGTCGGCGGTGTTGACGGTTTGGTACACTACAATGAAATCTCTTATAAAGGTCCGGTGAATCCGTCAAAACTTTATAAAGAGGGTGATGTTGTAACTGTTAAAGCAATCTCTTATGACAAAGACAAGCGTCATCTTTCTTTGTCTATTAAAGCTGTTCAGCCTGACCCTTGGGCAGAAGTTGAAAGTGAACTGGATGAGGGTGATACAATTACAGTTACCGTTTCAAATATTGAAGCATACGGTGTTTTTGTTGACCTTGGAAATGACATAGAAGGTTTCTTGCATATTTCAGAAATCACATGGAACAAAAATGTAAAAAATCCAAATGATTACCTGGAAGTTGGACAGGAAATCGATGTTGAAGTAATAGAAATCAATTCTAAAACACACAAACTTCGTGTTTCATTAAAAAGATTATTACCAAAACCATTTGATGAATTTGTTAAAAAATACCATGAAGGAGATGTCGTTACAGGTACGATTACATCTTTAACTGATTTTGGTGCATTTGTCCGTATAGACGGTGTTGAAGGTCTTTTACACAATCAGGATATTTCATGGGACAAAAATACAAAAGCAAAAGATGTTTTGAAATCCGGTGAAGAAGTAGAAGTGAAAATTGCCAAAATCAACAAAGAAGATCAGAAAATATCTTTAAACCGTAAAACACTTTTAGAATCACCTATAGATAAATTTGCAACAACACATAAAGTGAACTCTGTAGTTAAAGGAACTATCCGTGATATTAAAGATTTCGGTGTATTCGTTTCTCTTGAAGACGGAGTTGATGCACTGATTCGTGATGAAGATTTAGCTCCACTGGTAAAAGAAGAGTTGGAACCGGGTCAGGAGATAGAAGCTGCGATCGCAAACATTGATACCCGTCGTGACCGTATCCGTTTATCTGTTAAAAAATTGGATTATATCAAAAATCAGGCAATGCTTGAAGAGATTAATGATACAGAATCACACTCTCTCGGTGACTTGATAAAAGATAAATTTAAATAAGCTCAAGCTTTTAAATGCAAAAGATAATTAAATGGTTTGCCCCGTTTTTAGCATTGGGCGTAGCCGTGTTTATTGTCTTTTTTTTAGTATCTATAAACTCACAGGATGAAGTTATAGATACGCAACCTCTGGTTTTAAAAAATGAAACTGTTTTTAAAAAACCGGAAAAACTATGGCTGAATCATTTTTCAAAATCTGAGAGGCTTGGTTATTTTTATCCTGTGAATGAAGTGTATATTACACTTGATCTGAATGAAAAAATAACTAAAACTATTACCTATAAATTGTCAGCAAAACTTTTAGATCCCTATCAGCTTTTTTGTCTCAAAGAAGAGTTGAAAAGACATAAATTAAAGTATTTTTTAAAAAAAGATGCTAAAGGTATAGATTTACTTATTTATTCACAAAATGTAGATAAATTAAACAAATTGGTAAAAGTGCTAAAAAATTATAAAATCAAGGCCACTGTTGCGCCTTATAAAAAGGAAGATTAAATGAGCAATGAAACAAATGCCCCTGGGGTACAAAAATATACAGTAGTCGTATGTGACCATATCCATGAAGCCGGCTTGAAAATGCTTCAAGAAGATGAAAACATCAACTTCATCATGGCAGCTGATGTAGATAAAAAAGAGCTTGTTGAAACAATTATTCCAAAAGCAGATGTGGCAATTACGAGAAGTTCAACAGATGTGGACGAATTTTTTATAGAACATGCTGTCAATATGAAAGCCATTGTGCGTGCCGGTGTCGGTGTTGACAATGTCAACATTCCTGAGTGTTCAAAAAAAGGAATCATTGTAATGAATGTGCCTACTGCCAATACAATTGCCGCAGTAGAACTTACTATGACACACATGCTTTCATGTATGAGAATGTTTCCATATTCTCATGATCACTTGAAAAATCAAAGAATCTGGAAACGTGAAAAGTGGTACGGATATGAACTTAAAGGCAAAAAACTCGGTATTATCGGTTTTGGAAATATAGGTTCCCGTGTTGCAAAACGCGCAAAGGCATTTGAGATGGATATCGTTGCCTATGATCCGTATATCGAGCCTTCGAAAGTAACTGATCTTGATATGACCTATACGAAAAATTTTGATGATATTTTGGCATGTGATGTTATCACGATACATACACCGAAAAATCAGGAAACGATTAACATCATTGACAAAGAAGAAATTGCAAAAATGAAAGACGGCGTTGTACTTGTCAACTGTGCACGCGGCGGACTCTATAACGAAGATGCTTTGTATGATGGTTTAAAATCAGGGAAAATCCGTTTTGCCGGTATCGATGTGTTTGTAAAAGAGCCTGCAATTAACAATAAACTGCTTGATTTGGACAATATCGTCGTTTCTCCTCACTTGGGGGCAAACACGTATGAGTCTCAGTACAACATCGGAACGCAGGCGGCACAAAATGCAATCGCTGCGGCAAAAGGCATAGCCTATCCGAATGCGATGAATCTGCCGATAGATGAGAGCAAGATTCCTCCTTTTGTAAAACCATTCTTGGAAATGGGACAAAAAATAGGTTTCCTGGAATCACAGATCAACAAGTCTAAAATAATCTCTATAAAAGTAAAAGGGCAGGGAGAAATAGCAGACTATGTTGATTCTCTGGCGACTTTTGTGACGGTTGGGGCATTAAGCCACAGTTCTGAGACTATCAATTATGTGAATGCAGATTTTGTTGCCAAAGAAAAAGCCATTGAGGTTGAAGCTGTCAATTTGGGAGATTCAAAAGTTTATAAAAATCTCATTACAGTCAAGATAACAACAAATGAAGGAACAACATCAATTTCGGCTACAATTTTTGAAGACGGATTGCAGCGTATTGTCGCAATAGACGGTTTTGACATTGAATTCCCGCTCAAAGGAGACATGGTTCTGTTTAAAAACTCTGATGTTCCTGGTGTCATAGGCAGTGTAGGAACTATACTTGCAGATAACAATGTCAATATTTCAGATTTTTCATTGGCAAGAAACGAACAGTCAGAAGCGCTTGCTGTGATTTTGGTAGACAATGCGGTAAATGATACTACCTTGAGTCAATTAGCATCTCTTGATGCCTGCATAAGCGTAAACTACGCCCGTTTATAAAAAAACTCCTTCTCTTTTACAAACCCTGAAACCCGTACTTCAGTGCGGGCGAGAGTGGCCGGAAAGTTTTGACAGTCGGTACTGAAGTGCCGATTCCGAGGAATGTATGGCTTTTTGGAACCCATCCTTTAGGGTGGGCTGAGCGTGGCCTGAAAGTTTTGACAGTCGGCACTGAAGTACCGATTCCGAGGAATGTATGACTTTTTGGAACCCATCCTTTAGGGTGGGCTGAGCGTGGCAGGAAAGTTTTGACAGTCGGCACAGAAGTACCGATTCCAAGGAATGTATGGCTTTTTGGAACCCGTACTTCAGTGCGGGCTGAGATTGGCAGGAATGTTTTTATGGTTTCAAAGGCTGCAAGTATTTACTGAAAGGTAGTTCCTCCGTCGATTACTATTGTCTGTCCCGTAAGCCAAGATGCTTCATCTGAACATAAAAATTTACAGGCTCCTGTTAAATCTTCAGGCACACCCATGCGAGAAAGCGGTGAACGTCTGACAACTTCGGCTTTAACTTCTTCATAATTTGGAAATGCTTTCAGGGCATCAGTGTCAATCGGTCCGCCGCTTACGGCATTGACACGAATATTTTTCTCACCAAGTTCTGCAGCAGCATAACGTACCATCGCTTCTACGGCGGCTTTGTTTGTGCCGTGTCCTGCATAGTTTGGTGTGTAGACAAGATTACCGGTAGAACTCATTGAAATGATACTGCCTCCGCCTGTTTTTTCCATTCTTTTGGCAGCTTCCTGAGCACCTACGACAAAGGCATCAACTGTTGCAGTATAGATATTGTTTAAACCTTTTGGTTTCAAGCGCATAAACGGTCCAAATCCACCCACAACGGCACGTCCAGAGATGATTGCATTGGATATGAAATAGTCAAGTCTGTCAAAATCTTGGTCAAACTCCTTGTAAACATCTTTGTAGGTATTTGGCTCCAAGATGTCAAGTTTGTAAGCACGGCATTTTACTCCGTGAGTTGCTTCAATATCGGCAATAATTTCATTTGCCGTGTCGGCACTTGAAGCATAGGTAAAAGCAACATTACAGCCTTCTTTTGCAAAAGCATAGACGATTGCCTTGCCGATTCCGCGAGTTCCACCGCTTACAAAGAGAGTTTTATCTTTCATATTTTAGAGTCCTTTTATGTCGTAATTTTTCATTACTTCTTCTATTTTTTTCATATTTTCTTTACTTGGTGCCACAAGAGGCAGTCTGTATTCCAGTGTTTGAGTGAGTCCTGCGATATACATTGCGGCTTTTACGGGAATAGGATTTGACTCGCAAAACATTACTTTATTTAAAGGGTAGAGCTTGTCGTTAATAGCTTTTGCTCCCATAAAATCATCGCTGAGTGCTTTACGCACAAGCTCTGATTTTAAATCAGGCATAAGGTTTGAGGTGACAGAAGTAATACCTGCTCCGCCGTTTGCCAAAATAGGATAATCAATAGCATCGTCACCTGAAAATACTTTCAGTTCAGGTCTGCGTGAAAGCAGCTCAACTGTACGTTCTAAGCTCCCTGTTGCCTCTTTGACACCGTAAATATTTTTGACGTCATCAAAAAGTCTGATTGTAGTATCTGCTGAAATGTCAACACCTGTACGTCCTGGAACATTATAAAGCATAAACGGCAGTTCGCTGACAGCCTCTGCTATAGCTTTGTAGTGCTGGTACAGACCTTCTTGCGAAGGCTTGTTGTAGTAAGGAGAAACAGAAAAGATGGCATCAACGCCACAGCTTTGCGCATGTTTTGCAATTTCTATCGCTTCATGTGTTGCATTGCTGCCTGCTCCTGCCAAAACTTTTGTCTGTGTGCCTTTACAGACTTCTACGGCAATTTCTATACAGCGTTTGTGTTCATCATGTGTCAGTGTGGCACTTTCGCCTGTTGTTCCGACAGGACATACTGCATTCATACCGTTGTTTATTTGGCGTTGTATTAACGCAGCATAGGTCTGTTCATCAAGTTTTCCGTTTTTAAACGGAGTTATCAGTGCGGTTGAAGAACCTGTTACTAAATTCATTCTTGTTAGCCTTTAAAAATAATGGCTAATTATAGCTAAAAAGTATTAAATTTTTTCAGATTCAAAGTTTTTAATGTAGCGTTTTCTTTTGGCCTCTTTCATTTTTGAGTTGTCTGCGATGATAAACCCTTCGACCACACCATGCAGTCCTTCATTGACACTGAAATCGAAAAAACGGACGGCTCCCTCATCATACAGTTCTGCATACTGTTTAAACAGAGTCGGCACAGCCGTTCCCAGCTCTTTGAGATATTTTTTTAAAACGACAAATCCCTCTTTGTATGATCTGTATTTAAAGAGCATGTCAAACTCCTGTTTTTGCTCATAAGACATAAAGTAGGGTGTTTTTGCACTCATCATATCGGTATTGCAGGCAAAATGCAGAGAGTAAAAGTAGACAAGTGCCGCAACAGCCTGTTTGGGTGTGTCTGCATTAATAGTTACCGTTCCGTAGGTATAGATAATATGCGGATTTTTTGCCAGATAGGCACCGACACCCTGCCAAAGATTGTCGAGTGCCCTTGATCCCCAGTATTTGGGCTGAACAAAACTGCGGCCTAGTTCTACGGAGTTGTGACAGTAGTCTTGAAAATGTTCACTGAAATTACACAGATTATAGGTATACAGACCCTCCATACCACGGTTTTTGATGATTTGCGCGACTTCTCCTATGCGGTATGCGCCGACAATTTCGAGATCTTCTTCATCCCAGAGTATGAGATGTTTATAGTAGTTGTCATACAAATCATTGTCTTTTGCACTGCCTGTGCCTCCGCCGATTGCACGAAAAGATATTTCTCGTACACGCCCGAGTTCCTGCATGAGAAAAGGGGCTTCGTCTGCCTGTGCCAGGATGATTTTTTTGCCATCAAGCGTGTGCCCCAAAACTTCTGTTTTGTTGACTTCGGCACGCAAAAGCATCTTATTATGCGCCGCTGTAATGGTAGTCTCTGTTTGCAATACACACTCTTTTTTTGTTCCCAGGGTATAAAGATGCCGGTAAAAAAGTTTGAGATATTCATCAATACTAATCTTTTCATCAGAAAAAGAACTCAAAGGAATGACTCTGCCTATATTGAAGACGAGCGGTTTTTTTTCTCCTGCTGTGACAAACTCATGCGGGAGCATTAAAAGACCGCTGAGCTTTTTAGGCAGCAGGAAAGATACAAAATAAAACAAAAGACTGTTGCGCCCTTCAATCCTAACAGGTAAAATCGGTGTTTTGTTTCTTTTTGCAATTTTTAAAAAGCTTGCTTTCCACGGGGTGTCTTTAATCCCTTTGAGTGAAAATCTGTTGACAATACCTGCCGGAAAGATAATGACGGCTTCTTCGTTGGACAAAGCTTCATTGATGGCTTTGATACTTGTTTTTGTAATGGCTCCTGTGATGTTGTCTACGGGAATGATAATGTCACTTGCCTGTGTTACCCCCATAAGCATACCGTTTACCATCAGTCTTACTTTTTTGTTTTCTCGTACACTCGCGATGAGTTGCACCAAGGCAAAGGCATCGGAGGCACCGGTTATATGATTTGCGACAACCAGTACTCTGCCCGTTGAGGGAATGTTTTTAAGTTCCTTTGGTTTGATGGTATAGTCTATGTCCAATAGTTCAAGCATGCTGTCAACGAACTCCAGTCCATGCAGATAATGGTTTTTTTCGTAAATTTCATTGTATTTTTCTTCATGGAATATCTTTTTGAGTCTTTTTATAAAAAAATTGTTGACAGATGCGGGGAGGTATTTGAGTGCTTTTTTAAAATTTGTTTTGTAGGCTTTTTCTATGTCCAACATATTATATTTTCTCCTTTTTTATGAGTATGCTTTTTGTTTTACCGTCAATCTTTTTCAAAAGTGCCGGCAACAAGAGTAGATCTACCAGCAGGGCGATGAGCAAAGCAATGGCTGTAATGAGTCCGAAATTTGCATTGAGCATAAACTGTGAAAGACGGAAGACTATGAATGCACTGCTTAAAACGACAGTGGTCAGTACCATTGCCAGGCCTGCATACTGCATGACATAGGCAAGGGCATTTTCAAAATCAAAGCCTTTTTTTCTTGCTTCTTTGTATTTGACTAAAAAGTGAATGGTATCATCTATTGCAATGCCCAAAATGATGGCACCGGAGATGGCAACACCCAAGTCTATGTTAATACCCAGCCAGCCCATCACTCCTATAACCAAGACAATAGGCAGGATATTTGGAATCAAAAAAAGCGGAATCATTTTTATATTTTTAAAAATAAAAAACATAAGCAAAGAGGTGACGGCAATGGCAAGCAGTATGGATTGGATGAGCGTATCGGTAACATCTGCCTGCATATGTGCAAACATCTGGGTCTGTCCGTTGACCTGTGCCGAGTAGGGTGTTTTTTTCCACCACTGCTCAATCCATTCTATCATTTGCAAATCTTTTGAGGTGTCAACGACATTCATGGCAACAGTGAGTCTCAGCAGCCGTTCGTTGACATCCATTTTGTCATTTATTTCCATACCCTGCGGCAGTGAAAGCGAATAGAGAAGAAGATACTGGGCGATAAGATTGCTGTTATCCGGTATGCTTTTGTCAGCATCCATCACTTCATTGAACTTTTTGACAACGTCGACAAGGGAGGAGGTATGTCTGGCATCGGGAAATTTTTCTTTGAGTGCCTGTGAGAATCTGTCAACTGTTTGCATAAATTTTGCATTTTTAATCCCGTCTGTGATTTTTGAATCTATAACAACTTCATAACTCATCGGACCGGTAAGATTTTTTTGGATCATGTTGACAGTTTGGCGAAAGGGAACATCTTCTCTGAAGTAGCGGACGGCATTTGAATCGACTTTAAGATTTGTTAGTCCCAAGGCGATGAAAAGAAAAAGCAGCAAGGTGCCTGTGATGATTTGATTGTCATATTTGATGATGAATTTTGCATACTTTTTGGCAAAACTGCCAAGGGTGTTTTGTGTCGTCGTCTTAGGTGTAACTTTGACTTTCATATTGATAATTGCCAGGGCTGCAGGCACAAAAAGTACAGTGATGACAAATGCCAAAACAGCGGCATTTGCCGTTGCCAGTCCTAAGGTTTTGATGGGAACAATGTCTGAAATACCCAAAGAGGCAAAACCCACAGCGGTTGTTATGGAGGTTAAAAAGGTAGGCAGAAGGTTTTTTTCCAAAGTATCGTGGATTGCCGCATAGTTGTCGAGTCCGGCTTTTCTTCCAAGCAGATAGATCCAAAAAAGGTGCATCGCATCGGCAATACCGATGGCAATGATAAAAACGGGCATATTTGCCGTAAAGTTGTTGAGTTTGTAACCAAGGAGTGTTTGCAGTGAGAGAACAATTGTAAAAGTAAATACAACAACGCCAACAGTCAACAGGACACCGGAAATTTTGCGAAATATAACCCATAAGAGCAGCATTGCTATAAGCAGTACAAGGGGTGTAAAGGTTTTGACATCATACTGGCCGAGGGAGCTGAAAGTTGTGTTGACAACCGGCCCGCCTGCGAGATAAAATTTGTAACCGCTCTTTTTTTCCTCCTGGATATATCTGTTTATATCCTGCATAATATGCTTGGAAGCCCCGATGGTATTGCCGGCTTTTGGTGTCAGACGCCCGACTATCATAGTAGTTTTGGCATCTTTTGAAATAATGCGGTTGACTATTAAATCCTCTTCCAAAGCAATCTTTCTTTTCTTTTGCAAATCCTTTACATGTAAAGCGTCTATATCTTCTATGAAATCATCTATGAGAATGTCATCCTCATCTTGGGGATTCTTATGTACATATTGGTAATTTGTCAGAGAATCGACTCTGGCTATATATTTTGTCTGCCAGAGTTTTTGCGTGAGCCGCTCTATTACATGTAAGGCTTTCTTGTTAAAAATACCGTTTTCATCGCGAAAAACTATGATGATGGAATCATCATTGCCAAAAGTGTTTTTAAAAGCATCATACTGTTTGAGTGTCTGTGACTCTTTGCCAAACCAGATTCTGTAAGAGCCGTCAAACTGTGCATATTTAAGCTGATAGGCAAGTACAAGTGTCAAAAGGGGAATGAGTGTGACAATAAACCAGCGAAATTTGAGTATTAAATCGACAAATTTTTTCATTTTTTCTCTTTTAAAAGTAATAACCGAGTTTTAGACTGATGCGTTCATGGGCACCCATCAGTTTAAAAGCGGTGTTGTAGTTTTTTGACGGTGAAATATATCTGTAGTCAAAATTAAGTTTGAAAGTATCCATAACACGGGTCTGATACTCCATATAGTAAACCTGCTCATTATAATCAAGGTCAAATATTCCACCGCCGACGATACTTGCATCATTGCCTTGGTTGAGGCTGTAACGCAGGCCTAAAAAAAGGTCGTTTTGAAAGAGTTCAAACAGTGCCAGATCATCTTTTTTTCCGCTTTGCAGTGTAATATAACGGTAGTATTCCACAAGTAATCCCAAGTCGGCCTCTTTGTAAACCTGTGAGATTGTATGTTCCGCACCAATCCCTACATGTATATAATCAGAAACAAGTGTATCATCAAGAATGTCGGCAAAAGTGGCTTCGAGTTTGTAGAGGGTTGCCCCTATTACAAGGGTATCATAGGTCATAAATTTGTTGACCAAATAGGCATTTTCTTCTGTTGTAACAGTATTGTCAGCCTGGAGGGTTTGTGTATAGTAGCGTTGGGAGTCATACCCGTTTTCAAAAATAAAAGCATAATCAAGTGCATATTCTGTGTCTGTGGTATCTGAATATTTCAGGTAAATACTCGGTCTGTATCTGCTTGCTTTTGTTTTGAGTTCTTCTTTATATACCAAAGGCAGTGTAACATTTGGCGCTACCTTGAGTGTAGCGGGAAAATAGTAATAGACATAAGGGTAGGCAGGCATTTTCCTGTTTTGCTCATACAGTTTTATAATGGCAGAAAACTCTCCACTCTCTGTATAATGCGTGTACGCGGCATTGATGACACCGAGTTTGTCTGTGTAAAAAGGGTCAGACCGCAGTTCGTCAGGGTTAAAAACATTGACAATGTTGCGTACTTCAAGTGCACCCCAGAACAAAATGTTTTTTCCAATAAGTACAGAATCATTTTCAAAATCATAACTGCCGTAAAGCTCATCCAGGCGGATAAAACTTCTGTTGGTATGTTTTTCTGTGTTTAGCAAATCATAATAATCCTGTTGTACTCTGGCTTTTGCAAACCCTGTAAAGTTTTCTTTGATGTATTTTGCTTCAAAATTGGCTGATATCAGTGCATTTTGTTTCTCTTTGCCTGCAGGGGCTTTCATATATGACTGCAGTGTCAGATTGATATTGCCCTGATAGCTGATGTCATCGAAGAAACTTGCTGTTTCTTTTTGTGTTACTTCTTTGCTTACATGTAAAGGCTCGTGCAGCACTGGAATAACTTTGGGAATATTTTTCTTTTGCGGTTTTTTTGAAACTTTTTTAACTTTTTTAACTTTTTTTTGAAATCTGTATTTATATGTATTCACAATAATAGGCTTTGGATATTTTTTCGCTAATTTTTTGAGCGCTTTTCTTGCTTTATTGTACTTTTCATAGCAGCCGCAACGAATACTGTTTATGTTGCTGAAAGAGATAAGTCTGCATGATTTTGGGTAATTGTGTGCTGCAAAATCATAGGTCGAATTTTTTTTGAATTTAAAACTTGTCAACTGTACGGAGTAACAGGTGTCATTTGATTTTGCACAGGAGATACTAATGCTTAAAAGCAGTATAAACAAAAACTTCATAATTACTTTTTGAGAACGCGTTTGTGAAAATTTCTCTCTTTGAGTCCGATTTTTATCTTTTCGTCTTCCCAGATTAAAATGGTCTTTTTGGCGTTTTGATGATTGGTCATCGTCATTTTTCTGACACGCCAAACACCTTTGATTTTTTTGTAGTCATCAAAATAGGCTGTTTTAAGCAGTTCATGCTTTCTGTCATAATAGTCCACTTTTTTTATCAAAAATGTCTTTGCGTTCACCCAGGAGATCTGCTTTGTATAGCCGGAGTTTTTACTTACAGGCACTCTTTTTCCGACATAATATTTTTTGCCGTTGAGTATTTCTTCTTTGGCTTGGCCTGTAAAAGTGTATTTTTTCGCACTGAAAGAGCTGAGATCCTCATAAGAAAATTCTGATCCCATAAAAGAGCCCGATTTGTTTTTTGAAGCGATTCTCTTCACACGTTTTAATGCCGGCAGATAGAGCCACTGGTCGTCATCTTTGTTGATATGCTCATAATTAAGAAACTTCGTTCCTTTGACATCGGCAGGGGAGAGAAAGGTCATCAGTGACTTGTTCCCGGATGCCTTTTCAAGAATGATCATTTTCATGTGCCGTTCACGTTTTTGATTGTTGGCATTGATAAGCGTCATTTTCATAGTAGAAGAAGAATCTTCAAAGCCGTTCATAACAGCTTCACATCTGTTGGCAACCTCTTGGTTGGAAATGGCAAAAAGGGCGGATGAAATAAGGAGAAAGAAGAGCGTTTTTAACACGAATAAGAACCTTGCATAGTATTATTTTTACTAATAGTAGCACAGAAACTTATTTTTTGTGATATTTTTTTGATAAAGTTACAAAAAAATTACTTTTATGTAACTTTATGTTATAAGTATTTATTATTTCTTTAAAATAAGGGTGGTCGATTTGTCAAAATTAAAATACTTTTGGGCAACTTCTTGTACTTTCTTTGCTGTGACTTTATTGACCTCTTCTTCATAATGTAAAAGCGGTTCAATATCTCCCCGTACAAGGTAGCTGCCAAAAAGATTGGCCACAGAGGTTGAACTCTCAAGTGAATAGATAAAATCTGATTTTGTGTTGATTTTGACTTTTTCAAGCTCTGCTTTGGTTACTTTTGTCTCTTTCATCAGATTTATCTGTTTGATAAGTTCTTCTTCTACCGTTTCGGCTTTGACACCCGGGTTACATGTAGCCATAAATATGAAAAGCCCCGGATCGGTGTTTTCCATGTTGTAGGCATATACAGAGTTGACAAGACGTTTTTTGTCTACTAACTCTTTGTAAAGCCGTGAGCTTTTTCCGGAGTAAAGAATCTCAGAAATTACGCTGAGTGTGACCTGGTCAGGATCTTTAAAATCAGGAATATGAAAGGTGATGGCCAGCATCTCAACTTCACTTTCTTTATGCACAATCACTCTTTTGGCACCATCCTGTTCCGGTTCTACAAATTTTACTTTTGGAATTTTTCCATGGTTTTTTATTTTTCCAAAAGCGGCTTTGGCACTTTTAAAGACCTCTTTTGGCTCAACATCCCCAGTTACCATTAAGATGGCATTTTGCGGTTGGTAGTAGGTTGCATGAAAATCCCGTATATCTTTAATCGTCCATGTTCTGATGTCATTCATAAACCCGATAGGTGTCCAGTGGTACGGGTGGTAGATATAGGCATTGTTAAAGAGTCTGAAATAGAGATACCCCAAAGGATTGTTGTCTGTTCTCCAGCGGCGCTCTTCTGTAACAACATCACGCTCAGGCTGAAACTCATCATCTTTAAGGTTGAGATTTTGCATCAGTTCGGCATATAACTCTATAGATTTGTTTAAATTGTCTGTGCTTGATTTGATATAGTAGTGCGTATAGTCAAAGCTTGTTGAAGCATTATTCACCCCGCCGATACTTTTGACCTCTTTGTCAAACTCGCCGGCTTTGAGATTCTTGCTTGATTTGAAGTTCATATGCTCGAGCATATGGGCTATGCCTGTTTTTCCCATGACCTCATTGCGGCTGCCGACTTTGTAAAAAATATCTGTGCTGATGACGTTTGAGTGGTTTTTTAAAGGGATGACTACAATCTGCAGTCCGTTTTTGAGTGTTTTTGTTTCATATTTTGGGAGTGATGTCGCCATAAGTGTTCCTAGTGTTAAAAGTAGTATAAAGAGTGTTTTCATTATTTTCTGTCAGCTCCGACGGCTTGTGTGATGTTTTCATAGCCGTCTGCTTTGAGCAGTTGTATCAGTTCTTTGTTGATGTTCATGATCATATCGGGACCGTGAAAAATCAAGCCGCTTAAAATTTGCACCAAAGAGGCGCCTGCACGTATGCGTTTGTATGCTTCTTCTGCCGAGTCAATACCGCCGACGGAGATGAGTACTGTTTTGCCATAGAGCTCTTTTGCAATGGCGTCAAAAATTTTAAAACTTTTTTCTTTGAGTACGGCACCGCTGAGCCCGCCTATGCTTTTTGGATGTTTGACAAGAGAGTAGTCTATCGTTGTATTGGTGGCTATGATGCCGTCAGCTCCGGCTTGTACTGCCATTTTTGTCAAACTGACCGCATCTTCTGTTTCCATATCCGGTGCGATTTTGAGCAGTATCGGCATCTTGGTCAGTTTTTTTGCCTGCGCAAAAAGGTTTGTAATGAAAGCTTCATTTTGCAAATCTCTCAGCCCGGGTGTATTTGGAGAAGAAATATTTATGACAAAGTAATCACCCATCCCGTCAAAAGCCTTGATGAGATGGGTATAGTCATTTATCGCCTCTTTTTCAGGCGTCACTTTGTTTTTTCCTATGTTGATGCCTATAGGTGTCGTAAACGGAGTACGCTGTTTGAGTCGTTTGACAACTTTGTAAGCACCGTCATTGTTAAAGCCCATAGCATTTTGAATGCTTTGCTCCTGTATATGACGAAACATTCTTGGTTTCGGGTTGCCTGCCTGCGGCTTTGGTGTCACCGTACCGATTTCGGTAAAACCGAATCCCAAAATCTGCATACCGCGTATCATTGTCGCATTTTTGTCAAATCCTGCACCAAGACCTACAGGGTTGTAAAAAGTACGCCCGAAGATTTCCTGTCTGAGACTGGTGTCATTGACAAAGTGTGATTCCAAAAAAGGGTTAAAAGGAATTTGGCAGATATTTGGCAGACGCAAAACACACTCTGCTATATGATGGGCGGTTTCCGGTTCAAATTTAAAAAGATAGGGTTTGAGAGATTCATAACTTAACATAACTGTCCACTTGTATAAAATTGGATTATTATACACAATGTAAGCTAAATAACTCCTCAAACTCTTTTGGCGGTACAGGTTTGGAACACAAATACCCCTGATACTCTTTACAGTGAATCTCTTCTAAAAGTGTAAGCTGTTCTTTTGTCTCAACACCCTCGGCAACGACATTGAGATGCAGGTCATCGGCAATACCCACTATCATATTGATAAAAGTCAAATCATCTTTTGTATAAATATTGTCTATAAATGATTTGTCTATTTTGAGTGTGTCAAAAGGGATGTCTTTGAGATAGGACAAAGAGGAGTACCCTGTTCCAAAATCATCCAAAGAGAGAGAAATCCCCAGTTCTTTAATGCCTTTAATGACATTTAAGCGTTCTTTGAAGTGTTTGATAAGGACAGATTCTGTCAGCTCAATGTCCAGTTTGTTTCTGTCTATGCTGTGTGTATAGTTTTTGATTTTTTGCAGAAGTTCGGGGTCCTGAAACTGTATTGCTGAGAGATTGATAGAGACTTTTATATCTTTCAAGGGAGTCTGTTCCCATTTTTTTATCTGTGAAACGGCTTCTTGCATAATCCATTCACCAAGAGGAATAATCATTTTGTTCTCTTCGGCAATACCGATGAACCTGTAAGGAGGAATAATTCCTTCAATCGGGTCTGTCAGCCTAATAAGCGCTTCGCATCCGACTATCTTTTTTGTTTTTATATCTACTTTTGGTTGGTAATAGAGTTTGAAACGGTTTTGTTTCAAAGCATCTTTTATCAGCTGCTGCATTGCAATTTTTTCCTGAACCGCTTTGTTGATGGCATTTGTAAAAAATTGGAAGTTATTTTTTCCGAGCTCTTTTGATTTGTACATTGCAATGTCTGCATTTTTTAGCAGTGTCTGGACGTCCCTGCCGTCTTTGGGATAGATGGCAATTCCCATACTGGCAGTAATCTGATACTCTTCATGCTCAATCTGAAAAGGTGTTGCAAGTGTTTCTTTGAGTCTTTGGGCAATTTCTATAATTGTATTTTCATTTGTAAAATCAGGCAGAATTACTACAAACTCATCGCCTCCAAGACGTGCGACAATATCATTTTCTCGGGTTGTTTTTAAAAGAACCTGCGCAATGTGCAAAAGAATTTTATCACCAAAGGCATGCCCTTTTGAATCATTTATATTTTTAAAATTATCCAGGTCCAAAAATATAATGGCAAACTCTTTTTTGTCTCTTTTGCTTTTTGCAATCAGCCAGTTGATTTTTTCTATAAGACTCAGCCTGTTATATAGACCGCTTAAAGGGTCTTTTGTCGACAAATTATAGAGTTCTTCCTGCTCCTGTTGCAGCCTTTTAAATGTCATATTGAGTGAGTAGCGGATACTCTCAATCTCTTTGACAAAAAAGTTTTTTGGAGGATTTCGACTGTAGTAGGCATACTGGCGCAGTTTCTCAAGAGGTGTGATAATGTAGATTTTTGACAATACCCATAAAAACAGTATAAAGACAAAAGCGCTGACAAGAAAGGCAACAAGGATTTTTTTTATCTGCTGAGTAATGAGTCCGTGCGTATAGGCTTCATCAATATATACATTTGCATAATAATATTTTGGTTGGAGTCCATGAAAAGTTTTAATGGAAAAAGAGTAGCACTCCTGTGTAAAAATATTTGTATTTATAATTTTGGAAATCGGGAGACACTTTTGTGCTGAGTGATTGTGATCTTCATATCTGATATTTGCATGGTAAACAATATTTTGGCTGTTATCAAGAATATGTATATCTTTGACAGTGGGATTAATGATAATAATATTGTCAATATGCGAGGCAATAAAGTTGATGTCTTTTTGTTTTAAATTTTTTTCCATAAAGTGCTTGAGATTTAACACATCGGTCTGTATGCTTGTCTGAAGCAGTTTGCTTATCGTCTCTTTGGAATTTTCAAAAAAATTATAAAAAATATACCCTTCGAGTGCAAATGCAACAAATATAATCGAAAGGATAAAACTCTTTATGGAAATGGAGTTCATAAAATAATATCATCCTTTTTGTATCCATACTGTTGTATGTATTCCAAAAGCTCCTGTGAGGGTTTGTTTATCCATTTGATAAGACTCAGGGAGTGACGGTACTCTTTATAGCTTACATGTGAAAAGTATTTGGAGATAATTTTATAGGATGCTTTTGGATTTGCTTCTATGGTTGTTATAGCTTTGTCTATCACTTTTTTAAGCTGTATAAGCCGCTGTTTTTTATTTTTGATAAGAGTATTTCTCGCACACAGTGCATCAATGACAATAATACTGTTAATATCTTTTGTGGAGGCAACCTCTTTGAAATTCTTTTTTTTCAAAGCAATCTCATAAGGGGTGTAGGTGGCAATGAGTATGGCTTTTTCAGGGTCATTTTTGACATCCTGGATTTGCCGCTGATCTTTGTTTATAAAGTTTATCTTCTCTTTACTGATAGCATTTTTTTTGAGAAAATCAAGTAAAATTTCCTGATTGATGGAATCAACTTCAAGATAGGCATCTATTTTTGTACTTTTTTTGAGTGCCTCAAGTGTTCTGTTTGACAAAATCATATCGCCACCGTTTGAACGGTCTATCAAAATAACTGCTTTGATATCATGGGTGATTTGTTTTAAAACATTGTATTCATGCTGTGTAGTCGTGACCATATCCGCCTTGCCGATGCTGTACAGATCAGCTGCTTCTGCAAGAGAGACACTGGTAACTATTTTTATGTTCAAGGGATCCAATTCCCCTGTTTCATAGGCATAAAATAAAGGGGCATAGCCTATCCACTGATTTGTAGAGATGACAATCTGCTTTTGTGGTTTTGAAGAGCAGGCACTCAAAAGAAGCAGTAGTAGTATAAGCAGCGCTTTTGTCAAAATATCTCCAATATTTAATATTAACACATTATAACTTTTATTATTGAACATTTTAATCTCTTTGACCTTTGATTGTACTTAATTTTTTTGTTACTGAAGTCGTGTTAGAATAATAAAAAGTTCTTACGAGGAGTAGTTTATGAGTAAAGTTTTAGTCCCGTTGGCAAGCGGATTTGAAGAGATAGAAGCGGTGAGCATCATAGATGTTTTAAGACGTGCAGAGGTGGAAGTTCTGGTTGCATCTTTAAGTGATGAGATGCTTGTAAAAGGAGCGAACAATATTGTCATTCAGGCGGACTTACATGTAAAGGAGGTCAATGCCGACATGATTGATATGGTCGTTTTGCCTGGTGGATGGGACGGTACCTATGCTCTGGCTGATGATGAAAACGTACAGAGAATCCTGCGTGAAATGGATGCCAAAGGAAAAAATATCGGAGCTATCTGTGCAGCCCCGTTTGCCCTGAACAAAGCGGGTGTTTTAAAAGAAAAATATACCTGCTACCCGTCTGTAGAAGAACAGATAAAAAAAGAGGGATATATGGGAGATAAAGCAATGGTCGTTGAAGATCAAAATGTAATGACCTCACGCGGACCGGGTACGGCGTTGTGCTTTGGTCTGAAAATCGTGAAAAAACTCAAAGGAGATGAGTCTTACAACGCACTCAAAGCAGGGCTTTTGGCGACCTACTGCGAGTAGCCTCTCAAGCTGCCTGGTTTTTGGCAGCCTGAGTTTTTGCATGAATTTCTTCAAGTTCTTCGAGCCTTTATATTGGAAATATTTTTGTGATATTTTATTTTTACTTTGATTTTTATGTGTATAATGCTAGAATGGTGCAATTGAAAGAAATGAAAGGTATAAACAATGGCAACACAAATAGAAAATCCAATGGGACAATTAGGGAATATGGATCAAATAAGAGAACTTATGTTTGGACCACAAATTCGTAAATTTGAAGAAGATTTGAATAAACTTCAAGAAAAGATGAATATTGCCACTAAAGAGTTGACGCAAAAAATTATAGTTTTAGAAAAAAAACTGACTGCTGAAAATACTTCAAATACACAACTTTTAGAACAAAAGATTAAAACTGTATCAAATGCACTGCAAGATGAAAGTATTGAACTAAAAGAACAATTGGTTCGCCAAGAAAGAAAAGCAAATAATGCACTTGATGATGTGCAAAAGGTATTTGAATCACAAATTGATGCAATGAAAAGAGAAAATATACAAAATAAAGAAGAACTGCATAATGAATTAGAAGAACTTGAAGCATCTATTATGAAGCTTCTTAAGCAACAGGTTGAAAATCTTGAAGGCGCAAAAGTCTCAAAAGACAATCTTTCAAGTATGCTCTTTGATTTAGCCATAAAGGTAAAAGATACAACAATAGCAGAAAATTTTGATATGATGATAGAAGAGAGCGCACCTAAAGAGGAAGCAAAAAGTAAGTAATTAGATGAATGATTACGAAAAACTAAAACAACTATTATTTGAAGAAGAACGGCATAAAATAGATGAACTTGAACTGCTTCTTCAAAAATCTATCAAAGAAAATGCTGATGCTGCTATCATTATTGAAAAAATTTCACCACTTTTAAGTGATATATTTTCAAAAACCATTGAAAAAAACAAAGCTGAATTTGTTGCTATTTTTGCTCCGCTGATTTCCTTGGCAATTAAAGATCAGGTAAAAAATGAAAAAGATGACATTGTCGATGCACTTTATCCTGTCATTGGCAATATGATCAGTAAGTTTGTTTCACAATCTTTTAAAGATATGATTAATGAGATAAATACAAAAGTACAATCAACATTTTCTTATGAAACACTGAAAAGAAAAATTGTTGCGAAGATAAAAGGTGTATCTGAGACAGAATTACTTTTGCAAAGTTCTCAAAAACTGAATAAAGTCGAAAGTGTTTTTTTAATTCACAAGGAAAGCGGACTTTTAGTAAGTGAGAGAAGCATTGAAAATCATGAATCTATAGAACCTGAAATGGTGGCTTCAATGCTGAGTGCAATTCGAAGTTTTGTGAATGATTGGATTTCTAAAAACAGTGACTCTTTAGAGTTAAATGAAATAGAGTTTGGGAATTATACTATTTATTTAGAGGTGGCAGGTTGTTGTTATTTGGCTGTTGTTTTAAGTGGCACAAGTAATCGTACCTTACAAAATAAAATTACATCTGTTTTGGAATTCTTAGTCAAAAAACATTCTGATGCTATTGCAAATTTTGAAGGAGATAAGGCTAAACTGGATCTTGATGAAATCAATAAACATCTTGACACTCTGCTTGAAAACGAAAGCGAAGAACCTGCAGAACAAAAGCAAAAGCAGAGTTATACATTTTTTTGGATAATAGGCGTGTTCGTATTTACTGCTTTGTCTGTCTATTTCTATATAAGTTACAGCAATCAAACATTACAGGAAAAAATTGAACAAAGCTTACATGAAAATCCCCATTTTAATCTTTATGACATTAGTATAGATGTTGGTTATAATAAAGTAGTTGTTCGTGGGAAACTTCCCTATGAAAGTCTTCATAAAATTCTTTTACAGAATATAAAACCATTTCTAACAAGAAGAGTATTGGAAGATAAAATTGTCTTAGCGTATGCCCCTTTAACTAAAGAAGAAATAAATAAAGAATTGGCTATCGCTTTTGCAATGCTTAATATAGAAGATGGCAATAAAATAAGATATAAACTTCATGACAATACAGTAACGATTCATGGTATAATTAAAAATAAAAAAAGTTATGATGAGGTCTTGTCACAAATAAGTTCTATAGAAGGGATCAGGCAAATTGTTTCGGATGTGGAGTATGATTTTTCTCAAAACGGATTGAAAATTTATTATGGAGTTTCTAGATCCAAGTTGACTCAAGAGAAAATGAAGCTTCTTGATTTATGGATAAAATCTTCAAAAGTTAGAAAAACTTTAGAACTGTATAATGATTTAAATCTTTTGGTAATGGGATTTTCAGATGGCAGAGGAGCCCTTCAAAAAAATATATATTATGCACAGGAAAGAGCAAGAAAAGTGTATAAGTATCTGATGAAAAAAGGAATACCCTCATCTCGAATAAACTTTATTGCTTCGCCTACCCCTTTATCAGAGATGGCAAATGAAAAAAATCATGAAGGACGCTTAGTGCAGATTAAATGGATAAAAAATGATAACTAAAAAAGTAATATTAATCGGTGATTTTGCAACCGGAAAAACAAGTTTAATACGTCGTTATGTTGATAACCAGTTTAGTGATGATTATCTTACAACAATAGGTGTGAAGATATCTAAAAAACATGTACAAATTTCACAAGAGTTAGAGTTACAGCTTATGATCTGGGATATAGAAGGGCGAACAGATCTAAAAGAGACAAATCCTGCTTATGTTTTAGGGGCGCACGGTGTGATTATTGTGGGGGACAGTACCCGTCAATCAAGTATAGACAATATACCTTTGCATCTGAAATTAGCACAAAAATTACTCAAAAATGTTCCTGCTGTAGTAGCCTTAAATAAGGCTGATTTACTTACGGAAGATGTTCAAATGAAAAGCATAGTTTCACAGCTTCACGATTCTCTTGAAGGTGTAGAAGAGATTTTTGAAACTTCTGCAAAAGATGGCAGAAATGTAGAAGAACTTTTTCTTGCACTGAGCAAAGTTATACTAAAACAATAGAGTTAAAAAAAGGAGACTCAAGTGCATATACAAGAAGTTTTGAATGCTATTTATGAGCGACGACATCGTTATGAATATATAGTGGCTGATAAAAAGCTACAGTGTATTGAGTTTTCTGATAATGTTATTAAATATATTGATGTACAACAGGCTTCACAAATGTATACTGATATTGTCAAGCTTATTCCTGAATTTATTGGGTTGGAGAGTGAACTTTTACAAATAGGTGAAGGTACAAAAAAGAGTTTGGAAATACCCTTTGTTTATAAAAATGATGCGTATATTACAATCAGTGTACAGGCAGGAAGAAAAAATAAATTTGAAGCAATTGAAACAATTGTTGTTTTATTTGAAGATGTGACTGACTTTGTGAAAATGCAACAGAAATCCATTCAGGATAGAAATGATAAAGAGTTGCTTGTTTTAGAACTTGAGAAAGCAAATAAAATGCTTACAAAATATAATAAAGATATAACAAAACTTGTCGAAAAAGAGGTAGAAAAAAATACTCATTTGACAAATGAAATCATTGTAACACAACGTGAAGTTATAGCAACTATGGGAGCAATTGGCGAGACACGTTCCAAAGAAACAGGGGATCATGTTTTACGGGTAGGTGAGTATGCAAAAGTACTGGCATTAATGGCTGGACTCTCTTCAGAAGAGGCAGAAGAGTTGAGAATGGCAGCACCAATGCATGATATTGGAAAAGTAGGGATTAGAGATGCCATTTTAAACAAGCCGGGGAAACTTACAGAAGAAGAGTTTAAAATTATGAAACAGCACTCTTTATTGGGATATGAAATGCTAAGCGGTTCACAACAAAAGTTATTGCAAACGGCAGCAATTGTTGCATATGAACATCATGAAAAGTGGGATGGAAGTGGGTATCCCAGAGGGCTTAAAGGTGAAAATATCCATATTTATGGACGTATTATTGCGATTGTAGATGTTTTTGATGCTTTAGGGCATGACAGAGTCTATAAAAAAGCATGGCCACTTGATAAAATTTTA
The DNA here is from genome assembly GCF_020410885.1 of Sulfurimonas sp. SWIR-19. Lineage (GTDB taxonomy): Bacteria > Campylobacterota > Campylobacteria > Campylobacterales > Sulfurimonadaceae > Sulfurimonas > Sulfurimonas sediminis. The sequence continues at coordinate 876,693 of NZ_CP084578.1, forward strand.
GAGTATATTCAAGCCGGCAGTGCAAAACAGTTTGATCCGTTTTTGGTTGAGCATTTTTTGAAAAATATTCAGGTTTTTACAGATATTCAAACGCGTTATAAAAATAAAGAAAAAAGTATGATGAAGAACTCCTAAAATCAAAGATTTTAGGAGTTCTTTGCATGAATTTCTTCAAGTTCTTCGAGTCTTTCCATCTTTTTGTAGTGATGCAGGTTGAGGCTGACAAATTTATATGAGAGATAAATAATAACCGGCCAGCTGAGATACCAAATTGATTCTGCTAAATATTCCATAATTTCTCCTAGTAGTGATGCGGGTCAGATTTGACTTCATCAATTGTAATTTGTGATTTGTCCATTGAACGCCATACAAATATGATGTAAAGCAGGACAACCGGAACAAGGACAGAGACAATACTCATCACTTCAAGTGTGTAGTGACTTCCCGAACTGTTTTGTATGGTGAGTGAACTTTGTATATCTGCAAGTGACGGGTAAAAAACCGAATAATCAAGTCCCAAAATCAAAAACAATACAAGTACGGTAAGTATAACGCCCAATCCGCTGAACCAGATGGCTTTTTGTGCTTTTTTCGTTACTGCGATATATACTCCGTATAACAATGTAAGAACACCAAGAAGCAGTAAACCCGCTAAAGCCGGCATATCCATGAAACTGTGTAAAAATTTCTTACTCTCAACACTGACAACAAAGGTATCGGGATCATAACGCAAACCGTCCATAAACAATATTGTTGCCAGAACATAAAGAAAAAGAATCAAAAACATTCCAAAGTTTACAAGGACAACCTTTTTGACTCTTGCCGTAACACTCGGCACATCGACATTGTTTAAAAAATACAGTGCACCCTGAAATCGTGCAAGAAAAACAAGCATAAGTCCAAAGGCAACATTAAAAGGGTTTAAAAGTGCTTCGAGTCCGTAGCTTTGCATTGTCCAGTGTGAGAGGTTGTTTTCATTGACAATGAAATTACCGCCGCTAAAGAGTGTTGCTACTGCTACACCGATTAAAAATATTCCAAGTGAACCGTTAATATAAAGGAGTGTTTCATAAAAGCGTTCACCATAGACATTACTGGGCTTTTTTCTGTATTCATAAGCTACTGCCTGAATAATAAAACAAAAAAGAATTGCCATCCAAACATAATAGGCACCGCCGAAACTGACTGCATAAAAAAGTGGCATTGCAGCAAAAAGTGCACCGCCGAACATGACAAGCATTGTAAAGGTAAGCTCCCATTTTCGACCGAGTGAGTTGACTAAAACATCTCTTTCATCTTCTGTTTTTGCCAGAGTATACAGCAGCGTCTGCCCGCCTTGCACAAAGGTCATAAAGACGAAAAGTGCGCCTAATAGACTTATAAGAAACCACCAGTATTGTTGTAAAGTGAGTAAATCAAACATTTAATGTCCCTCCGGCCCGATTTTTATCTGTTTTAACATGATTTTTACTTCGGCTATTAAGAGCGCTGTAAAAAGCACTGCAAAGAGCCAAAAAGTAATCATAACACTTGTTGAGGCTATGTTGGAAGCTGCCATGCCTACGGGAAGCAAATCCTGAATAGCCCAAGGCTGACGTCCCGCTTCGGCAACTATCCATCCGGCTTCCTGTGCAACATACCCCATCGGAATGGTTGCTACTGCGAGGTAGAGCAGCCATTTTTTGTTGTGCATTTCGTTGGTCATGGCATAATAGAGTGTCACCATAAAAAGAAGCAAAAACCATGTGCCAAGTCCTACCATTGTATGAAAACTGTAAAAGCTCAGTGCTACATTCGGTACGGCATCTTCAGGTTTTTTCAAATAACCGTAGCCCATATAGGCCTGATTTGCTTCAAAAGTTTTAAGTGCTTTTTCAGCCTCAGCCTGGTTGCCTTCTTTCTTGAACTTTTTATAGGCACCTAAAGCGGCCACGGCAATTTTTCCTTTTTGCATTTTTTCAGGGACGGACATAATGCCGTATTTTTTGCTTCCCTGCATCAGATTGTCTATACCCGGTACAAAAGCATTCAAATCATGATAACCCAAGAAAGAAAGCGCACCGGGAATTTCAAAACTGAAAAGAAAAGGGTTTAAATCATCTCCGATCTCTTTTGCAGTATCCAAGACTCCAAATGCAACGATTCCGGCACGTTTTTCTCCATCATACAAACCTTCCATAGCGGCAAGTTTCATAGGTTGGTTCAGTGCTACCTGATGGGCTGATTCATCACCTGTTGTTAAGAGAAACAGTGATGTGACAAGTCCAAAACTCGAGGCCACAATAATACTGCGTCGTGCAAACTGTGTATCTCTTTTTTTAAGCAGATACCAGGCGCTGATTCCTATGACAAAGAGTGAGGCAAGGACATAACCGCTGCTGATGGTATGTAGAAACTTACTGACCGCATTCGGATTGAAAAAAACTTCCCAAAAGTTCAGCATTTCATTTCTCGCCGTATCGGGATTGAATTTCATGCCCACTGGATGCTGCATCCAGCCGTTTGCAACCAAAATCCAAAGAGCTGAGAGGTTTGAACCTATGGCAACAAGCCATGTTGAGAGTAGGTGCATTCTTTTACTGACCTTGTCCCAGCCAAAAAACATAACGGCAAAAAAGGTGGATTCCATAAAAAATGCCATCAGTCCTTCAATGGCAAGCGGTGCTCCAAAAATATCGCCGACAATCCAGGAGTAGTTTGACCAGTTGGTTCCAAACTCAAACTCCATAATGATTCCTGTTGCCAGCCCTATGGCAAAGTTAATGGCCAAGAGTCCCATCCAGTATTTTGTAGTTTGTTTCCATTTTTTATCACCGGTTTTGACATAGATCGTCTCCATAATGGCGACAATAAATGTCAAGCCCAGGGTAAGCGGCACAAAAAGCCAGTGATAGAGTGCAGTAAGAGCAAATTGCGCCCGTGACCAGTCAACAAGCACGTCAGTGTGTTCCATATTATTTTTCCTTTGTGAGTTGTTGTAAAATATATTGACTTCTTTGTGTGTCTGTTTTGAAGTTTTCTTGCAATATATTTGGGAAGAACAGCCATTTGACAATGGCAAACATAACAAATAGTTTTACAGCTATGAGAATCCAAAGTGTTTTACCCACTCTCATATTTACAAAACCATCATAGTACAGATAGAAAACGGATCGAAAAAAGTTTGTGATATGTGTTTTCATGAAAGAATATTATTCCAAACACTATTAACAATTAATAAATATATATTATTAATTTTATCAGCTTACATAATAATAAGTCATTTAGAGGAGTTTTTTAAATTCTCTCAGAGGCACAGGTTTGGATATCAAATAGCCTTGATAGTAGTCACATCCGTTTTCCTCTATAAAGTGAGCGTGCTCGACTGTTTCCACTCCTTCGGCTATGACGGAAAAATCAAACTGTTTTGCAACATCAATGATAATTTTTACAAGCTTTTTGTCATTTTCATTCTCAAGCATATCCCGCACAAAACTTTGGTCTATTTTGAGATAATCAAACGGCAGATTTTTCAGATAGGAGAGCGAAGAGTAGCCTGTGCCAAAATCATCCATGGAAAATGCAAAGCCGTGTGCTTTGATATGCAACATTTTATCTATTGTGTCATTTAGATTATTAAGCATGATAGATTCTGTAAGCTCAAGCTTTATAGAGTGCGGGTCAACATTGTATTTTTTTGCATTTGTAAGCAAAAGTTTTTCAAAATTATCTTGAGAAAATTGTTTCAAGCTGATATTTACAGCAATATTTTCAAGCGTATCTTCGAGTTCTTTATACAGTGCAAAGGCGCTCTCTATCACCCAACTGCCTATGTTGATGATAAGGCTGGACTGTTCTGCATACTCTATAAAAGCATCTGGAAACAGAAGCCCTTTTGTAGGGTGATTCCATCGTATCAATGCTTCGGCAGAGACTATTTTATTTGTCTTTGTCTCTACAATAGGTTGCAGGTAGAGTTCAAACTGTTTTTCCTGTATGGCAATTTTGAGTTCATTGTGTAAAAGCAGTTGTTCCTGTATCTGTCTGCTCATGGTACTGTCATAAAAAGAGGTTTTGTTTTTTCCTCCTTTTTTTGATTCATACATGGCGATATCTGCATGTTTGAGTATGGTAGTAGTATCAAGTTCTTCGGGCGTGAGTATTTTTATGCCTATACTGAGTGATATATAGAGTGTTTCATTTCCTTTGTGTATCGGTTCTTTGAGGGTTGTATGAATTTTTTCCGATAAGTACAGAGCTGTTTCATGTATCTTTGCAAGATCTGCATCGGTTTGAGAAAGAAGAATGACAAACTCATCACCGCCCAATCTGGCAAAAATATCTTCTGCTCTGAGAACCTTTTTGATTCTTTGTGCAAATATCTGCAATACAGAATCACCGACATCATGCCCGATAGAATCATTAATATTCTTAAAGTCATCCAGATCAATGAAAAGCAGGGCACCATACTCTTTTGAACGGTGCAGTTTTTTTATAAACTGCTCTAAATAGTTGCGAAAAGAGGCTCTGTTGGTTAAACCGGTCAGAGAATCATAAAAAGCCTGATACTCCAGTTTTTTTTGATTCTGTATCTCTGTTGTGATGTCTTCGAGCATACCCAGTCCGGCAATGATATTGCCTTGGGCATCGTACATGGGAATTGCATGGAGGCGTATCCATAAATCCAAATCAGTGAGTGTTGTATGGTAAGTGCCCTCATAGGTTGCCTTTTCATTTTTGAATACTTTTTGCAGGGGTTCTATGATAGACTTGTCTTTGAGTGTTTTCATGTCAAGGTTGAAAAGTTTTTCCTGAGGAACCTGTATAATTTTTGCAAATGCTTTGTTGACCTGGGTCAGTACAAGATCTTTGTTGTAGGTAAAAATACCGATAGGAAGTTCTTTGAAAATTGATTCAAAATTGTTTTTTGAAACTTCGAGTGCTTTTTTTGTCGCCAAAATTTTATATTTGCTTATTAATGAAGTGATAATATTTTTATTGTATTTTGCCGAAAAAAGCGAGAGCATAATCAAAAACAAAATGATAAGATAGCTCAGTGCGTTAAAAGCATTCGATTTATGTGTCAAAAGAGTGTAAACAAGCGGAAGCAGCAGGACAAACAAATAACTGATACTCAGTTTTTTAAAATAAGAGAGTGTAATGACAGCACCGGCTGAAGTTCCGGAAATTATGATAATAATAAATGTCTGATGCACATGGTCAGCAGTTGTAAATAAAAACAAAAAACCTGCACTGGTGAGCAGAGCCGAAAAAAGGGTGGAAAAACTAAAAATTGTTTGTGCTTTTTGAAGGCTTGTTTTATTATGCAAAAACTGTTTTACACAGTAGCTTCTGATTATAAGAACAGCATAAAGAGAGAGCAACCAAAAAGCAAGCGGAACTCTCAGTGCTGTCTCTTGCCAAAAAAGAGTGGCAACTACGGTAACTATGAAGAGCAATGCAAGAGAAGAGGCATAAGAGTCCAATGCCATCAGTCGCATCAGTTCATATTTGATTTGGTTCTCTTTTTTCATAATTGATTATACAGCAACTCTTGTAAAAACAAGATTTTTCAAACTTTTTTCTTCATCATTGCTTGCAAATTCAGGAAGGTTTTTTAGTCGTTTTTCAAATCTAAAACCCGGTGCGAATTTTTCTATCATATTTATAATGAAACTGCTTTGGAGTTCTGGAGAGTTTAGACAGGCTAAGAGAATGCAGTTTTCATTTGCAATTTGCGGCAGTTTTTTTATAATCTTTTCATAATCTTTTGTTGCCTCGAAACTGCCTCTTTGAAAGCTTGGCGGGTCGATGATAATCATATCGTAAGGACCTTTTCTTTTGAGTGAAGAGAATGATTTGAGTATGTTGTATGAGAGAAAGCTCACACCTTTTGGGTCAAGACTGTTTAAAGCATGATTTGCCATGCCTGTTTTGAGGGCACCTTTGCTCATATCGACATTGACAACACTTTTTGCTCCGCCGAGCTTTGCCGCAACGCTAAAAGCACAGGTATAAGAAAAAAGGTTTAATATATGTTTGTCTTTGGCATTTTCTCTGACAAAGGCACGCCCGTTCTTCATATCGGGAAAATAACCGCTGTTTTTGTTGGAGAGGAGGTTGAGTTTGAGTTTCATACCGTTTTCTGTTACATGTAAATCCTGTGGAACTTCTCCTGTAATCACTTCACTCGGTGCATCTTTGAGGTATCGTCTTTGTACTACAAGTGTTGTGTATCGCGTGTTACATGTAAAGGCTTTGAGCATCTCTAAGAGTTCTGTTTCATTCTTTTTTTCAAAATATAAGGCAACATTTAAAATGGTATCAATGGAGTCTACCGTGAGATGCTTCCACTCCTCATAAATTCCGCCACGACCGTGAAAAAGGCGTTTAAACTCTTCATTACATGTAAGTGCATTTTTTTCAAGATGCTGTTGGAGTTTAGTGAGTGTCATTTATATCTTTTCCCAAAAAGTTCCCTGCGGGGTATCCATAAGATTGACACCAAGGCTGAGGATTTCATCACGGATTTTGTCTGAGAGTTCGAAATCTTTCTCTTTTTTTGCACTGTCTCTTTGTTCTATGAGGGTATTTATTTTCTTTTTTGTTTCATCATCTATGCCAAACTGAAAATACTCAAAAGGATTTTGTATACCAAAACCCAAAAGTTTTTCTATGTATGCCAGGTTTGCCAGAGTTTCACGCTTGAGCAGTTTGTGTTTTCCTGCAGTGTCGAGTGTTTCGTTGGCTTTACTTATCATCTCATCTATGAGAGCGAGTGCCGTTGAGACATTCATATCATCATTAAGAGATTTTAAAAGCTCTTTTTTAAAGGGTGTTTCATCATTACATGCAGACAAACCAAAAAGACGCTTTTTGAGTCTGTAGAGTTTGTCAAGGCGTTTTTTTGCACTCTCTAAATCCTGTGTGTTGAAGTTAAAATTACTTCGGTAATGTGTGCTTAAAAGATAGAACCGTAAAACCTCTCCGTCATACTCTTTGAGGGCATCTTTGAGAAAAAAGCTGTTGCCTAATGATTTGCTCATTTTTTCGCCATCAATGTTGACAAAACCGTTGTGCATCCAGTAGTTTGCAAGTTCGTGTTTTGTGGCACATCGAGTCTGTGCCGCTTCATTTTCATGGTGGGGAAAAAGCAGGTCGGCGCCGCCTCCGTGGATGTCTATGGCAAAAGGCGTGTCTTTGTATGCCAGATGTTTTTCTATCATGGCAGAACACTCCAGATGCCAGCCGGGACGACCTGCACCAAAAGGGGAAGAAAAGGTAACACTGTTGTCTTTGACACTTTTCCACAGGGCAAAATCGGCATGATTTTTTTTGTAGCTTGAACTCACGACTCGCTCCTGTTTCTCTTCTTCGTTTTGATTGCGGTGTGAAAGCGTCAGATACTCACTGTCGCTCGCCGTATCAAAATAGACATCGCCATCAGGTGTAGTGTAGGCATGCCCTTTGTTTATGAGCTTTTGTATCAAATCAACCATCGCTTCAAGGTTTTGTGTTGCTTTTGGCTCCAGGGTCGGTCTTTTTACACCGAGTGCTTCCATTTCTTTGTGGTAGGCTTCGGTGTAAAAGTCTGTAATCTCCTGTATCTCTTTTTTCTGCTCTATCGCTTTTTTGATGATTTTGTCATCTATATCGGTAATGTTGCGTGCATAGGTGACTTCATATCCGTTTGCCTCCAAAACACGCGTCAGCAAGTCAAACACAAGGGCTGATTTTGCATGTCCGAGGTGGGCATCATCATAAACGGTAGGACCACAGACGTAAAGGGTGACTTTGCCCTCTTTGAGCGGAATGAATTTTCGTTTTGTTTTTTGTACAGAATCAAATATATGCACGGAGAACTTCCTTTAAATAGAATAGTAATGCGATAAGTACAACAGAACTTACAGCCAGATAGATGAGATTTTTTGAACGAAGTATAGCAAAAAAGTTTTTTATCCCAAACACTTTAAGGGTAAAAAAGAGACTGACATAGCCGCCGATGGTGCTTGCAAGTGCCAAACCTGCCACGCCAAAAGGGCCGATAAAAGCCAGGGCAAAAGTAATGTAGACGACAAGAGAAACAGTCGCTATTTTTGCGGCTTTTGCCTGCATCTCTTTTGCATAGAGCCAGAGAACAAAAAGTTTTTGTATGCCAAAAGGTAAAAGTCCAAGTATATACATCTGCAATACGACACTTGTGTTGGCAGTATCCTGGGTGTCAAAAGCACCTCGCTCAAACAAAAGCCAGATGATTTCATGCGAGAGAATAATGCCTCCGACAGTGCTGCATGTAAGCAAAAATGCCAAAAACCAGAAAGCTTTTTGCAGGTTTGCAAGCGCTTTTGCTTCATCATTGTTCTTTAAATAGCGTGCGATTCTTGGAAAAAGCGCAACAGATGTGGCAATGGCAAAAAGTGCCAGAGGCAGTTGAAAAATACGGTTGGCATAGTAAAGATAGGAGATGGAACCGGTGACTAAAAACGAAGCTAAAAAAGTGTCCAAAAAAGCAGAAACCTGTGCGGTAGAGTTTCCCCAGACAGCCGGAAAGAAATTTGTGCGAAATTTTTTCGTATCCTCTTTGATATTTTTAGATTTGGTTCCAAAGTACTTTATACCGCCAAGAAGCAGTTTTGCCAGTCCGAGTTTGTATATGGCCAGTAGATGGACACCGAGCTGTAAAATTCCGCCAAGTACAACCCCGTAACTCAAATAGTAAACAATCTCACTCTGGCTTTTGTCATGAGAGAGGTACAAAGCGGCAATGAGTGAAAGATTGAGCAGAGCCGTTGCAAATGCCGAGGTTGCAAAATGGTGTTTGTACTGCAGTATAGCACTCAAAAATGTGACAAAAAATATAAGCGGCAGATACCAAAAGTTGATGGCGACATAGGGAGCGGCAAGGGCAATGGTGTCGGCATCAAAACCTGTGGCAATTGCTTTTGTAAAAAGCTGTGGTACAAGATTGACAAGAAGGGTGAGTATGAGTATGACAGAAGAAAAAACAAGGAGTATATTGATGCTAAACACAGCCTTGTGTCTGCTGCGTGTAAACGCAGGTATAAAAACCTGGCTGAAAGCCCCTTCTGCAAAAATCCTGCGAAAAAGATTGGGGAGCTTAAAGGCGATGAAAAATATATCGCTGTATATGTTTGCACCAAGTGCGGATGCGGTTAAAAGGTCTCTAAAAAATCCCAATACACGGGAGATGAGAATTCCAAAACTGTTGGTGAAAATTGCTTTAAACATGGGCTTCTTTGTCGATATAATATAAGTTTTACATAATTTTAACAAATCTTTGGTTAAAATCTTTCATAAAAAAAATTAAAAAAAGTATGGTAATTTCATTATGGCATTATTTGGTTCTGATAAAAAGACTAAAACAGTGAGAAAAGTTCGTCCGACTGTCGTACGAACGCAAAATGTTGCAAAAGAGATTTTTAACATTGCAAAATCATATGATATAAAACCGGAATTGCTGGATTTTAACATACTTGATATTCAGACCTATACGAGAATAAAAAAAGACAAAGAAGAGGGTGAATGGGAAGAAGTCACACCCGAAGCCCTGCGTGAACTCAACAATGAAGAGAGCTTTTTAAACCCAGATTTTCAGATTAAACAGACATATGAGATAGAAATTTTTTCCAAAAGGCTGGATGAAGATGAACTGTGTAAAAATTTTAAAACAGCAGTTGGTGCCAATGCTACAAAATGCAAAGTATATTTGAGTATTGCAGCGGGATCAAGTGTTGATTATTCTCCGAGATTCGAAGACAGTTTTCTGGATCTTATCAATAAGAAAAAAATACGGGCAGGAATTCTTGTGCATATTTTTGATGAGATGCTTCCTGATGTGGTTTCAAAAATTTCTGCACGGGTCAGAGTGGCGCAGCACCTGGAATTTTCGCAAAATGAAACACATTTAATAGCAGAAGGAATTGAGCCGACACCCACAACAAATGATGCTTTGATACTCTATTTTGAAAAAAATAAAGAGCTTGATGAAAACGAAAGAATTGATTATGCGTCAAGAGGGTTTATACAAAGTGTTAAAAAAGATGAAGTACTTATAGAATATATCAAACCAAAACCCGGAAAACCCGGGCGTAACTGTCGTGGTGAATATATAAAACCTGCTGAGCCTGTTGTCAAACATGAACCGACTTTTAAAGTTGACAGTACGATACGGGTCGTTGAAGATGCAAACTCAATAAAATATATTGCCAATGAAAATGGCTATATTGCTTTTGAAAATGATACTTATGTGATAAAAAATGAAGTTGATGTAGGAGAAGTCAGTTTCAAAACGACAGGATCTATCAAAAGCGGTGTGGACTCTGATGTAGAGATGTCTGTAAAAGAGACAGATGCCATCAAGGATGCTGTTGGAACAGGTATGACTGTTGAGGTAAGTAAAATAAAAATTGAAGGAAATGTCGGCTCCAATGCAAAAGTTATAGCAAAAGAGGCTACTGTAAACGGACAGACACATAAAACTGCTGTGATCAAAGCAAACAACTTGGAAATAAATGTTCATAAGGGGAAAGCCTATGGGAAAAATATCCGGGTTACGAGACTCGAACATGGTGAAATTGACGGTGAGCAGGTAAAGGTTGCACAAGCTTTAGGTGGTATAATTCGAGGCCGGGAAATAGATATAGAAATTTGTACTTCCCATGTCAAAGCAATTGCAACAAAACGCATTGAAATTCAAAAACTTCAGGGCAGTGAAAACATTTTTACGATTGATCCTTTGTTGCAAAAAGAAGCCAAAGAAAGCCTGGACGAGAATCAGCAAAAAATAGAAAAACTGGAGCTGCAGCTCAAAGAGTTACGAGAAGAATTAAAAAAACAGATGCATTCGCTCAAAGAAGCAACACCTGCTTTTATAGAGATTAAAAAAAGACTTTTACATTACAAAAAAAACGGAGTGAAAATGCCTGCTTCTTTTGTAAAAAAATACAAACAGTTTCAGGTCATGCAGGAAAATGTAAAGAGTTTAAAGAGCGAAGTTTCAGTGACACAGGATGCGTTAAACCTTTTAACAACAAAAACTTCTTCTTTTCAAGAAAATATTTTTGATGCAAGGGTTATAAACAGAGACAGGTGGATAGGGTATAATGAGATTAGATTTAAACTGGTTGATCCTCCTATGGAACTGGTTTATAAACCTATGGAAGGTTCCCGTGAAAAGGTTTTTGGACTCGTTGAACTGGACGAAGGCGAATATGCCATACGTCCTATGAATGAAGAGGAAATAAAATAAATATGATAGTAGGCTTACACGGAAAAATTGAATATAAAGAACCGAAATACGTACATGTAAACGTACAGGGAATTGTCTATGAGGTTTTTATCTCTTTACACACATTTTCTGCTTTGCCAAAAGAAAATGTTTCTTTGTTTGCAACACACATCATTCGCGAAGATGCACAGTTACTTTTTGGTTTTATGGATATGGCAGAGAAAAAAATGTTTTCCCGCCTGATCAAAATCAACGGCGTCGGTCCCAAGGTTGCTATGGCAATCTGTTCTACCTATACACCTTCGCAGTTTGCTGCGATTATAAACAACAAAGATGTGAACGGTGTCAAAAAGGTACCCGGAATAGGGCCTAAAAGTGCCGGGAGAATTTTAGTGGAACTCAACGGTTTTGATGCTGAAATACTCGGTGACAATGCAACACCGCAGGCCTCACAGGCATTTAACGAAGCCAGTGAAGCACTCGAAGCTTTAGGCTTTAAAAAAGATAAGATAGCAAAGGCATTGAGCGCATGTGAGGGAGACGATACCGCTTCACTTGTAAAAGGTGCATTAAAACAACTCCAAACAATTTAAAAGGACATATCTATTGAAATTAACAATTTTATTTGGCGGTGCAAGTTTCGAACATGAAATAAGCATTGTCAGTGCTATAGCATTAAAAGAGAAATTAGCAGGTTTTGATTTGACATTTGTATTTTGTGACAGTGATCATACTTTTTATCTCATAGAACCTGCAAAAATGAAAGCAGTCACTTTTTCAAAAGGTGCCTATAAAAAGATGCCTCTTCTTACACTCGAGCAGGGTGCTTTTGTACAAAAGAGCATGTTTTCAAAGAGCCAATACAACAATATCGTGTTAAATTTGATTCACGGAGCGGATGGAGAAGACGGGACCATAGCCGCACTTTTTGATTTTTACTCTGTAAAATACATCGGTCCGCGTGTGGATGCCTGTACATTCTCTTATGACAAGCGTTATACAAAATATTTGTGTGAAGCCATAGGTATCAAGTATGTCAAATATGAAATTATTCATAAAAATGAACATTGCAATATAACGATACCGTATCCTTTTATAGTCAAGCCCGCATCTTTGGGCAGCTCAATCGGGGTAAGTGTCGTCAAAGATGAAAGTGAACTTGATTATGCACTCGATGTTGCTTTTGAATTTGATGATACACTCATTGTAGAGCCGTTTTTGGAGGGTGTCAAAGAGTATAACCTGGCAGGATATTATGCAAACGGCACGATGCATTACTCCATTGTTGAAGAACCGAAAAAAGAAGAGTTTTTAGACTTTGAGAAAAAGTATATGGACTTTTCAAGAAGCGAACAGGTGCTTCAGGCTGAGGTCAGTGAAGAGTTGACACTGCGTCTGAAAACAAATTTTGAAAAAGTCTATCGAGGTTTGTTTGAGGGTGCTTTGATACGCTGTGACTTTTTTGTACATAATGATGAAGTGCTGCTCAATGAAATCAACCCTATTCCTGGTTCTATGGCAAATTATCTTTTTGAAGATTTTACAGCCTCTCTTGAAGAACTTGCCTCCTCTTTGCCACATTCAAAACGTCCAAAAGTGACGTATGATTATATTCACTCTATTTCTCAGGCCAAAGGCAAATAGATGGCAGTGAAGTCAATACAGTATAATCAGCATACTTTTGACATCAGTTATGAAATAGTGAATCCTCAGGCAAAAGTTGATTTGATAGTGTTACACGGCTGGGGAAGCAATAAAAATCTGATGAAACAGACATTTTCTCCCTATATGGACACTTTTCGCCATATCTATATAGATTTGCCGGGTTTTGGCAACTCTACATGTAATGCTGCTTTGACAACTGCTGATGTGGCAAGAATTGTAGAACTGTTGATGATTCACATGAATGCTTCAAAAGATATTGTACTGGGGCACTCTTTTGGCGGAAAAGTTGCCTTGTTGCTGGAGCCAAAACTGCTTGTTTTGGTTGCAAGTGCCGGTATTTATATACCAAAGCCTTTCAAAGTACAGGCAAAAATAGCACTTTTTAAGACATTGAAAGTTCTTGGTTTGTCCAAATTCCGTTCGCTCTTTGTAGCAGAGGATGCCAAGCAACTCAGTGAATACATGTATCAGACTTTTAAAAATGTGGTCAATGAAGATTTTAGTGATGAATTTTCAAAATTTGATGAAAAAGCACTTCTTTTTTGGGGTAAAGAGGACAGTGCCACACCACTTGATTCGGGAAGAAAAATCCAAGAGCTTATCAATGATTCTGCTTTGGAAGTATATAATGGCGATCATTATTTTTTTATGAAAAATGCAGAGGATATTTCCAGAAAAATTCAAACTGCATTTTTAGAAACAATGCAACACTGAAAGGGAGTATGCAATGCAAGAGTATGAAACACTACTGGCCTTTGTAACCAATGTTCTTTTTGTCACACTTTTAGGCTGGTATCTTATTACAAACCTGCAGTGGTATGATTATAAAATTGAGAGGGTGATTTTCAAACATCACAAACCGCACTGGCATATTTTGTATTTTATTATCCCTTTTATCGCTTACTACACAACAGGTAAATTTTTTATTATATTTTTTATATTTGCTTTTGTTCCGAGTATCATTATCTGGTATAAAAAGCTTGATAAAAAATTGGTCTTGACCTGGCGTGTAAAAAGATTTTTGATTCTTCTGGTTTCTCTGACACTCTTTCAAGATGTCCTCTGCACACTCAAAGAGGGCTGTGCAACATACGGTGTTTTTATGCCTTTGGCGATTGCCTATATCGGGAGTTATATTATAGAAAAATTTCTTTTTAAAGTTTACATGAAAGAGGCAAAGAAAAAACTGCAATCAATGAAAGATTTAGAGATTGTCTGCATTACCGGCAGTTACGGCAAAACAAGTATCAAAAACTTTACAGCCAAGATTCTCTCGTATAAATTTAAAGTCTATGCAACACCAAGAAGTGTAAACACTTTAGGCGGAATTGTTGCGGATATCAACAATAATCTTCCTGAAGATACACAGATATATGTCTGTGAAGCAGGTGCAAGAGAGCGTGGAGACATTTATGCGATTACGACATTTTTAGAACCGCAGAGAGTTGTGGTCGGGCGTGTCGGTGAGGCACATATAGAGTATTTTAAATCTTTGAAAAATATTATCGCTACAAAACTCGAAATTATTAAATCACCAAGGTTGCAACAGGCATTTATTCATACTTCTGTGACAGATGAACCGCATGAAAAGGTGACTTTTTTTGGAGATGAGATAAAAAATGTACAGGCAACGCTTGAAGGTACTGATTTTGAACTTGAATTAGATGGTAAAACTTTACAACTGCATACAGATATTTTGGGCGCTTTTCAGACGATGAATATTGCCGTAGCGGTAAGAATAGCAAAAAGTTTTGGCATGAGTGATGAAGAGATAGTTGAAGCTGTCAAAAACCTTGAACCGGTTGAGCATAGGCTCCAACTCATAAAAGCCGGTGGAAAAATCATTCTCGATGACGGATATAACGGAAATATTGACGGTATGCTTGAGGGCATACGTCTGTGCTCACTTCATGAGGGCAGAAAAGTAATGGTCACACCGGGACTTGTTGAGAGTACGGATGCGTTGAATCTGCAGCTGATTGAAGCAATCAATAAAGTCTTTGACATTGTGATTGTCACAGGTGCTTTAAATGCAGATCTTTTTGACAAGCATTTACATGTAAAGAACAAAATAATACTCAAAGACAAAGCATCAATGGTAGACATTTTAGCCAGTCAGACAAAATCAGGCGACATCATCCTTTTTGCCAATGATGCTCCGAATTTTATATAGATTATGAAATATATTTCTTATCTGACTGCTGTTGTTTTGGCTTTACTGGTTGTTTTGGTTGTTTTTGATGCAACGGGACGTTACCTTTTTTCTCATGGTTCTACGGCACTGCAGGAGTTGGAATGGCACTTTTTTGATGTGGTGATTTTGCTTAGCATTGCCTTTACGCTGCGTCATAATGCTCATGTGCGTGTTGATATTTTTTATGAAAAATTTTCACCAAAAACGCAGGCCCTTATAAATATCATCTCCACACTTTTTTTTGTTCTGCCACTCTCTTTTTTAATAATATACATCAGCATAGATTTTGTAACAATGAGTTTTGAACAGCTCGAAGCCTCTTCCGACCCTGGTGGACTGAAATACCGATGGATAGTCAAAGCCTTAATGCCGCTTGCCTTTGTCTTTTTGGCATTGCAGGCATTCAAAGAACTTGTCAGTGACATTAAAAAATGGAAATCGCTATGATTGCACTTCTTATGTTTGGTGTGGCTCTTGCACTTTTGCTTTTGGGAATTCCTGTTGCCTTTGCCTTTGGCGGTGTGGCAATGCTTTTTGCTTTTTTTATTCCCTCTTTGGGATTTGATGTTTTTAACATACTGCCCTTTAGAATTTACGGTATTATGAGCAACACAACGCTGATGGCCGTGCCGCTTTTTATCATGATGGGACTTATCTTGGAAAAATCAGGGATGGCGGAAAAACTGCTGCTTAGCATGAGTGCACTTTTTAAAAGCGTCCGCGGCGGTTTGGGTGTAAGTGTTGTTATTGTGGGTGCAATTTTGGCGGCCTCTACGGGTATAGTTTCGGCTTCAGTAGTGATGATGAGTGTCATTGCTCTGCCTTTGATGCTAGGTGCGGGGTACAATAAAGGTCTTGCTTCGGGAACTATTGCGGCGAGCGGAACACTCGGGCAGATTATACCGCCTTCGATTATTCTTATCGTTTTGGGTGATGTGATGAGTGTCAGTGTCGGTGATTTGTTCAAAGGTGCGGTTTTACCGGGACTGACACTTGTTTCGCTCTATACAGCCTATATTCTCATTCGTGCTTTTATGAACAAAGAAGATGCCCCGGCACTGATAAGCGATGAAAAAACAACACTGATGGATGTTGTATCTGCCATTATCCCACCGCTTTTGTTGATGTTTGCCGTGCTTGGAAGTATATTTGCAGGTATCGCTTCTCCGACAGAATCAGCGGCTTTTGGCGTACTCGGCGGCGTCATTTTATCGGCATATAATAAAACACTTAAGTTTGCAATGATAAAATATGCGCTGTTTGAAACGATGAAGCTCAGCGGTATGATTTTTATGATTTTAATCGGTGCAACAACTTTTAGTCTTGTTTTTAACGAACTCGGCGGAACTGATTTGATTTTGGAGTTTTTTTCACAGGATATCGGTGATGTCTGGGTTTTTATAGCTGTGGCAATGCTGAGTATTTTTATACTTGGATTTTTTATAGATTTTATAGAAATAAGTTTCATCATTGTACCTATTTTGGTCCCTGTTATGGCTGCATTCGGTATAGACCCGATTTGGTTTGGCGTGTTGATAGCTATGAATCTGCAGGCATCATTTTTGACGCCGCCCTTTGGACTTTCGCTTTTCTTTTTAAAAGGCGCCGCAGGCAACAGTGTCACAACGATGGACATCTACAAAGGCATTATCCCTTTTATCGCTTTGCAGTTGTTGGGTCTGGGACTGGTTGTGGCTTTTCCTGATTTGGTTTTTGCATTTTTGTAATGCTGTCGCCATCAGTCGGCACTGAAGTACCGATTCCGGGTGAGTCTGTACTTTTTTTTTGGAACCCGTACTTCAGTGCGGGCTGAGAGTGGCAAGAAAGTAGCGATAGTCGGCACTGAAGTACCGATTCCGGGTGAGTCTGTACTTTTTTTTTGGAACCCGTACTTCAGTGCGGGCTGAGAGTGGCAAGAAAGTAGCGATAGTCGGCACCGAAGTACCGATTCCGGATGAGTTTATAGTTTATAATTTTTAAAGGAGAATGAATGCAAGATATTTTATATGCCCCCTGGCGGGATGAATATGTTACACAGGAGAAAATAAAAGGGTGTGTTTTTTGCCACATCAGTACACACCCGCAAGAGGATGCTTCTTTACATGTACTCTACAGAAATGAACACTGTTTTATGGTGATGAACAAATACCCCTATACCCCTGGGCATTTTATGATTATTCCCCATATGCATACGGACAGACTTGAAGAGCTGCCGAGTGAAGTTTGGCTGAACATGTCAAAACTCGCACAGCAGAGTGTCAAACTACTCAAAGAGGGATTGGGTGCCAACGGCGTGAATATCGGGATGAATTTGGGCAAGGCGGCGGGTGCCGGAATTGCCGAGCATATTCATATGCATCTTGTTCCCAGATGGGAGCGAGATACGAACTTTATCACTGCTGTTGCTCATACAAGAGTCTATTCGACAGATTTTGAAAAGATTTACAAGAAAATAAAAAGTTTCATTCCAAAGTATATAGATATTTAATAAATTTGATGTATACTAAAAGAAAAAGTAAGGATTGAAAATGTCAGATGCAGTTATACAGGAATTGGCAGTGAGAAAGGCCGAAATAGAAAAAGAGTTGGAATTGCTGTTTAAAATGAATATGAAAATAACAGACTGGGATGTTCCCGAAGCGGATGATACAGAGGCGGCAGATATTATTTTAAATATTATGGAAAAAAAGATTCAACAGCTTAGAGAAGATGTAAAAGCAGGAAAATACGAAAACTATTAAAACAAGGAAAAAGAAATGAGCGCACATAAACACAAAGAACATTTAGAAAAAATCAAAGATGCAGTTGTCAAAAGTGACAAGCTGGATGAGAGCCAAAAAAGTGACAGTGTCAAAAGAATCGAAGAGTGGATAGAAGAGGATAAAGCATTTGGAACACTCATGGAAGAGTTGTTGAATATCAGTGAATATTTTGAAGTTTTATTTTCAGAGTTAGGCTTGAGTAAATAATTTTTTATGACGCAGTTTTTAAGAATCATTGTCATAGCTGTATTGTTAATTACAATTTTTTTAACAGGCAGCTATCTTTATGTGACCAATAAAGTAGAGACTTTGAAAAATGAAAAGTATTTTGAAGTCAGCAGAGATATGAAAAATAAACTGCAGAGTCTGATTAAAGAAAAATCGGAGGCGGTTTTGCTGGTGACTTTGGCACTCTCAGCAAATCAGAATATAAAAGATGCGTTGAAACAGAAAAACCACAGCAGTCTTGAGATTGATAATTTAATTACAACTTTGCAACGCTACTCCTCTTTAAAAAATATCTGGATACAGTTTATTTCGCCTGAGGGAAGAAGTATCTACAGAAGCTGGAGCGACAAAAGCGGTGATGAACTCTCTTTTGCGCGACAAGATGTCAAACAGCTTATCAATAATCCAAAAGTCATTTCTACCATCAGTACCGGAAAATTTGATATGACTTTTAAAGCAATGGTGCCAATCTATGAGAAAGGCAAGTTTGTAGGTATAGTTGAGACCATCGCAAAATTTTACTCCATAAGTGAAAAAATGAAACGCAGTGGCAATGATCTGCTGATAGTTGTTGACAAGAGTTATAAAAAGCAGTTGAGTGAAGCCTACTCCAATACTTTTGTAGAAAATTATTATATAGTCAATCCCTTTAAAAGCGATAAACTGCTTGAAATAGTCAAAAGTTCGTCAATTACAAAATATCTTGATATTCCTGCCTATATAGTAGACAAAGAACATTCTCTGTTGATTACAACCTTGCGGTTGCCGGACTTAAATGCAAAACCCATGGGCTATTTTATCATTGTAAAAGATTTGAGACTGATTGATCTTTCAGACATACAACAGGCGAAAAACAGTATTTTGGAAGTAACGCTGCTTATTTTTTTATTGATTATAGTCCTTTTATATTATGTTTATAATGTGAATTACAAACGCTTTATAGAAGAGCAAAATGAAATACTCGAACAGAGTGTAGAGGAAAAAACAAAAGAATTGGAGTTGCAGTCAAACATTTTACGCTTTATTGCGCATCATGACCATTTGACAGAACTGCCAAACAAAGTGTTACTTTTAGACAGGATCGAAGAGGCTATAAAACACTGGAAATCAACCGGCGAACAGTTGAGTATATTTTTCTTAGACTTAGACAGCTTTAAAGATGTCAATGACACCTACGGACACGAAGTAGGTGATGAATTGCTGTTAGAAATTACCAAAAGACTACAAAAGTGTATAAAGAATGATGATACTTTGGCACGACTTGGCGGAGATGAGTTTGCCATATTGCACAGAAATACAACTCATTTCAGTACGATAAATCTGATTGAATCTATCTTAATTCAGATGAAAAAACCGTTTAATATAAAAAATATAGAAATATATACTACATTCAGTATTGGTGTAGCCCTGTATCCTCAAGATGCCAAAAAAGCGAGTCAGCTTTTACGGAATGCCGAAACTGCCATGTATAAAGCAAAAGACAGCGGTAAAAACACCTATCAGTTTTATGAGAAAAAAATGACAGAGATGGCACTGCAGAAAATTCAACTCGATGCAGATATACGCAAAGCCTTGAAAAACAGGGAGTTTGTAAGTTACTTTCAACCGAAAATAGATGCAAGAAACGGAAAAATTGTAGGATTAGAAGCATTGATTCGTTGGATACACCCGCAAAAAGGTTTGATTAACCCGAATGATTTTATCCCGTTTTGTGAAGAAACAGGTTTAATTCTTGAAATTGACAAATACATGTTGACGCATGCAATAAAACAGATACTCAAATGGCAGCAAAAGGGTCTTGAATTTGGAAAAGTTTCTGTAAATGTGTCTACGAAAAAGATAGAAAGCAGTAATTATATTGAGGAACTTTCTTATACTGTTGAGAGTTTGCAGTTTGATACAGCTTTTTTGGAACTTGAAATTCTTGAAGGTCAGATTATGAAAGATCCTCAAAAATCTATTGATATTTTAAATAAAATACAAAACTTGGGTATTTCCGTTTCTATAGATGATTTTGGCACAGGATATTCATCATTGTCCTATCTGAAAAAACTGCCGGTAAACAAAATCAAGATAGACCGTAGTTTTATTATAGATGTTCCAAAAAACAAAGATGATGTTGCAATTGTCAAAACAATTATATCTTTGGCAAAAAATTTAGGCTTGCAAATAATAGCAGAAGGTGTTGAGACAAAAGCCCAACTGGACTTTTTAGTGCAAGAGGGATGTTATGATATTCAAGGGTATTATTTCTCCAAGCCGTTACCCGTAGATGAATGTGAAGCATTTATAATTTCTAGAAACAGAGGAGTATAGTATTAGTATGCAAATGATTGTAGACTCTTTGAGACACAAGGGTAAAATATTTAAAAAGATGCAGGAAATCTCTCCTAAAGAGTTGAGAATAAGAAACAGAATAAAAATTTACAAAGCAACTGATATACGCGGATATTTTTGGGCAATTTTTGCTGTGAGTCAAAAGAGCAGAATATTGATGAAAGATGTGCATAAATTTGAAGAGATTTATGCAAAGCTGACACTCTACTGTGAACACAATTTTAAACACAAGATTTTGTTTATAGATGCACCCTTATGCTCAAAAGCCCAAAAAGCTTTTAAAGAAGCAGGATGGAAAATCCAATAATGCTTTTGTGTGATATAGGCAATACTTCCTATCATTTTTGTAATAAAAACAGAGAATACAAAGAGAGTGTAAAAAGTTTCGACCCCTCATCTGTCAAAGAAAAGGTATATTATATCTGTGTCAATAAAGCCTTACATGTAAAGCTACACTCTTTGTCAAACTGGATAGATTTATCTGAATATATTGATAAAAAAAAATATTATCAAACTATGGGAATAGACAGAATATTTGCAGTAGAAGCAATCAATGAGGGTGTTATTATTGATGCGGGGAGTGCTGTGACTGTTGATGTTGTTAAAAATAACGAGTTTGTGGGCGGTTTTATCTATCCGGGTATTCAGGCAATGCAAAAAACCTATGAGAATATTTCTCCTGCGCTGGCATATTCATTTAACTTTGAGTGTGACTTGGATATAATGCCAAAAAATTCACAAGATGCCATAAGTTACGGATATTTAAAAACACTCTATAGTGAAGTAATGTCCCATAATCTGCCGGTTATTTTGACAGGCGGCGATGCCTTGGAATTTAAAAAGATATTTAGAGATGCAAAAGTCGATGAAAAACTGATTTTCAACTCTATGAAAAAGATTATATTACAGAATGAGGATAGACTATGCTAACAGTTGCACTGCCAAAAGGTCGTATAGCCAAAGAAACTTTGGAAATTTTTGAAACTATTTTTGGTGACAGTTTTAAATTTGATGACAGAAAACTAATTCTAGAGACACCGAAATTTCGTTTTTTACTTGTGCGCAATCAAGACGTGGCAACCTATGTGTACCATCAGGCAGCCGATATTGGGGTTGTCGGGCTTGATACACTGGAAGAGCAGGGGCTTGATGTTGTTCGTCTGCTTGATTTGCGTCGTGGCATCTGTAAAGTGGCGATAGGCATGAGAAAGGGTGAGAAGTTTGATTTGACAAAACCTGAGCTCAAAGTAGCCTCTAAAATGGTCAACATTACAAAGCGTTACTTTGAAGAGAGAGCTGTGAGTGTAGAAATCATAAAACTTTACGGTTCTATAGAACTTGCTCCGTTAATCGGTCTTGCAGATATGATAGTTGATATTGTTGAAACGGGAACAACTATGAAACAAAACGGTTTGGAAGTCGTGCAGGACATTATGACAAGTTCGACCTATCTCATAGCAAACAAGAACAGTTATATTGCCAAAAAAGATGAAGTTTTGGATATTTACGAAAAAATCAATGAAGTGATAAAAGCAGAAAATGACTAATCTTGATCTTTATGCCAAGGCAGAACATCTTTTAGGCATAGAAGAGGCTACAGAAGCACTCTATGATTTATACCGCTCGGAACTGGATGAATACAGTGTAAAAACACTGCTGGATGTCGGATGCGGTCGTGGCGGATTTATGCAGCGAATGAGTAGCGACGGCGTTACATGTAAAGGCATTGATTTGAGTGCCGTAATGGTTGCCGAGTGCAAAGAGCAGGGATTTGACGCCGAGTGCATTGACATAAAAGAGGTTGATGGCAAATTTGATGCCATTGTGAGTATTTTTGATGTTTTAAATTTTATGGATAATGAGACTCTTCTTGCTTTTTTAGAATCGGTTGCGGACAAACTCAATGATGAGGGTGTGTTTATTGCTGATATCAATACGCTTTACGGTTTCAGGGATGTGGCAGAAGGGACGATGAGCAGTGAAAACGAGAAAGAGTTTTTAAGTGTCGATGCCATATTTCAAAACAATGAACTGCATACAAAATTCACACTTTTTGAAAAAAAGGAAGATGGAAGTTATATAAAACACCAGGATACAATTGTGCAGTATTTTCATAAAATACAGATATTTCAAAAACTCTCCAAACTCAAACTTGTGGAAAAACAGACTTTTTCTCTTTATGATACAGAAGACAAAACACTGCTTATCTTTAAAAAAAGAACAGAGTAGTAAAGAATTTGAACCCGGACTTCTGTCCGGGCTGAGAATGGAAAGGATGTAGCAACAGTCGGCACTAAAGTACCGATTCCAAATAAATGCTTAACTTAATGGCATTGATCCTTTAGGATGGGCTGAGAGTGAAAAAATGCAAACTAGGTAGCAAAAGTTTCTCTGTCTGCATGGTATAATAACACTATAAATAAAAAATAAAAGGATTTACCCATGAGTAAACACAAAGCAAAAATAGAAAAAGTATTTGAGCATCCGCTTTCATCTAATATTGATTATAAAAAACTAATACATGCCCTAGAACATTATGGTGCAAAAACAGAGATGACAAAAAATCATCATGTAAAGATATTTTTAAATGACAAAGAGTATGTTATGCCTCTTCCTCATCAAGATACAAATATTTCAAAAGAGGTAGTGGTAGAACTGCGTCATTTTTTAGAGAGTGCAGGGCTGACTCCAGAGAAGCTGTAATCAGCAGAGGGGAGGGGGAAAGAGTATTCTTACTCTTCCTCTTCTTTTGTGTTTTCTTCCTGTACAGGCTTCATAGCAGGGAACAGTAAAACATCTCTTATGCTGTGCTCATTTGTCAGCAACATTACAAGTCTGTCTATTCCTATTCCCTGGCCCGCCGTCGGTGCCATTCCATAGCTGAGCGCTTCAACAAAATCGCTGTCCATTTCATGGGCTTCATCATCTCCGCTCTCTTTTGCAGCCATCTGCCCTTCAAAACGTGCGAGTTGGTCTATTGGGTCATTTAACTCACTGAAGGCATTGGCAATTTCACGGCCTGCTATAAAGAGTTCAAATCTCTCTGTAATTTCAGGATGCGCATCACTTCTTCTTGCAAGTGGAGAAATTTCAACCGGATACTCTGTTATAAAAGTAGGGTCAATAAGTTTTTTCTCAACAAACTCGTCAAAAAGTTCGCCCTGAAGCTGTCCTAAATTCATTCCGGGTTTTACTGTAATACCTTTTTCATTAAGATAAGCAATGATTTTTTCTTTGTCTTTTACAACATCGGCAGGAACGCCGCCAACAGTTGTTAAAGACTCTATAAGAGGAATCTCCTGGAAGTTTGCAAAATTGACTTCCAAATCACCGTAAGGCAAGAGTGTCGGCAGATTTAAATGTTCAAAAAGGTACTGGAAGTACTCTTTTGTGATTTCGATTAAATCTTTGTATGTTTTGTATGCCCAGTAAAACTCTATAGAGGTAAATTCAGGGTTATGCGTTGCATCCATTCCTTCATTTCTAAAGTTACGGTTGATTTCAAAAACGGCTTCAAAACCGCCGACAATCAATCTTTTAAGGTAAAGCTCCGGTGCAATTCTGAGGTATCTGTCAACACCGAGTGCATTATGATGTGTAACAAAAGGTTTGGCATTGGCCCCGCCTGCAATAGGGTGCATCATAGGTGTTTCAACTTCCAAAAAGCCTTTGTCCTCAAAGAAACGGCGTGTCAAAGAGATAACGCGGGAACGGATTTGAAAAGTTTTTCTTACTTCCGCATTCATAATCAGATCAAGATAGCGTTTTCTGTAACGAATCTCTTTGTCCGTAATACCGTGAAACTTTTCAGGAAGCGGTGAGATGGCTTTTGTCAGGAGCTTGAAACTGTCTACATGTAAAGAGAGTTCTCCCTGTCCTGTTACAAAAGGAAAACCGCCGACTTCAATGATGTCTCCGACTTCTATATTTTTTTTAAACATAGTGTTGTAAAAACCCTCAGGAAGATTGTCACGCGTGATGTAAACCTGTAACATACCGCTTTCATCTTCAATCTTTACAAAACTCGCTTTTCCCATGATGCGAAGAAATTTTATTCGCCCGCTTACAATGTAGTGACGCTTTTCGTCACGTTTGTTTTCCATCTCGGCTACATCAGAGTTGACATTCAAATATTTTTCGATAGTTGTATTTCTTTGTGAATCATTCGCATAAGGATTGTATCCTGCATCTTTCAATGCATTTGCTTTTTCTATTCTTTGCTGTATGTATTTATTTTCAAAAATCAATAGTTTTCCTTCTTTCTTAGTTGTTTTCTTTTTCTTGACACTCTTTACAAATGCCATATATCTGCATAGAGTGGTCAGTCATTTTAAATCCGAGTTTTTTTGTGATTACATGTTGGCGTTTCTCTATCTCATCATCCAAAAATTCTGTGATTTTTCCACACTCCGTACAGATGAGATGGTCATGATGTATTTTTACACCAAGTTCGTATTTTTTCCCCTGTGCTCCAAATGAAAGTGAGGTAACAACCTGGGAGTCTTCAAGAAGTGAAAGTGTTCTGTAAACAGTCGCTATACCTGTTTTTAGTTCCGGGTATTTGTTTTGCAGGAGATGATGCAAATCTTCAGGAGTCAGGTGCTCATCCGAATTGTACAGAGTTTCCAATATTACTTCACGCTGAATTGTAAATTTAAGATTATTCTTTTTTAACAATTTTTTAAAATCATTCAGCAGTTCTTCATATTCCATAGTTTTATTGTTGAAGTTGGTAGTTACATGTATCATAATTATTTCTCTTTTATTTGATTTTTAATAGTCTCAATTTGCTGCAAGGCTGCTGCTGAAATGTTGTCTTCTACTTTTTGTTGCAGATCAGCACTGCCCTGTGAAATTGTTGTATTGATATCATTTGATATATCTGTAGGATCTATTTTCATAATATATTTTCCTGTTTCGACTAAAACAGGAAAGAGTATACTTGTTTTGAGCGCAGAATCAAGTGTCGTTCTTATTGCCTTGACATTATAAACCGCATAAGCAATAACTGCGGCAATAAGAAAAAACTTGCTTGAGCCTACGATAAATCCCAAAATTTTGTCTATCGGACCAAGACCGCTTAGAGAGCTTAATTTTTTAAATGCAAATCCTATAAGAACCATTACCAGCCAAAAAAGTGCCAGTGTTGCCAGAAAACCTGTAAAACTTATGGCCGATTCGTTTGAAAATTTAAATATCGTATTACTCAGATACAGCCCGACATTATCACCAAATCTCGATGCTACAAATATACCGCCTATGATACCAATGAGTCCGAAAATTTCTTTAAAAAACCCGTTGAGTATTCCTTTTAAACCCAGGAGCAGAATGATAACTCCTACAATAATGTCAAAATAGTTAAATTCCATTTTTCACTTCCATATGCATTTGATTTTTTCCGTTTTGCTTGGATTTGTACAGTGCCTTGTCAGCTCTGTTTATAAGTGTTTCCGCTGTATCGCCGGGGTAGTACATTGTCGCACCCAGGCTCATTGTTACTTTCAAAGATTTTCCCTGATAAAAGAGTTGATTTGAACTGATAAGCGTTAAAATTCTTTTTGCGATTTTTTGGCAGGTTTTTGCATCTATTCTGTTGAGTATGATTAAGAACTCTTCACCACCGTAACGAAAAACTTTATCACCGTCACGTAATGTCTTTCTTAAAAGTCTGGCAACAAAAATCAGTATTTTATCACCTGCAACATGACCATATTTGTCATTGATATGTTTAAAATCATCTATATCCAGAAGGAGTATGTGCAGTTCATACTCTAACTCTTTTTTTGCACAGAGTTTTTGAAGGTATGCATCAAGTGCCCGTCTGTTGAATATTTTTGTCAAAGAATCCAGGTTTGAGCTCTCTTCAAGTTCTTTTACCTGTGTACTTAACTCTGATATGACCTGATTTGCGCGTTGTACCTCTTTTGCCATGTGATTTTGAATCTCATCAAACTTTTCTTTTATTGAGGGCATATCTATAAGCTGGTTTTCATAGCTGTGAATAGTCTCTTCATGAATTTGAGTCAGTTTTGCAAATTTGTTGTTTGTATGTTGATATGAT
The DNA here is from genome assembly GCF_020410885.1 of Sulfurimonas sp. SWIR-19. Classification (GTDB taxonomy): domain Bacteria; phylum Campylobacterota; class Campylobacteria; order Campylobacterales; family Sulfurimonadaceae; genus Sulfurimonas; species Sulfurimonas sediminis. The sequence goes on from NZ_CP084578.1 coordinate 903,167, forward strand.
AAAAGTGTTTTATTTGCAATTTCTTTATAAGTGTTGGTGAATGCCAGTTTTGCATGTTCTACTGAGTCTATATCTCCGTCATTTATATTTTGAATAGTCATCACAGCATCTTGCAAATAGGTAATCACCTGTTCTTTGTTAGGCTCTTGTTGTGTGTCAATATTTTCAAGCAGCTCATGATACATTTGAGTTACTAATGATTTTAAGTCACTTTTTGTCATAAATCTCCAAATAAAAATATTCACAATTATACTAATTTAAGCATAAAAAAAGCTTTTCTCATAGCAATTTTAGCTATTTTTTGATAAAATTCCAAAAACAATAATATATAAGGTCTGATAATGAGCACTTGGAGCCCGTCTAGCTGGAGAGAAAAACCGATATTACAACAACCGACATATCCTGATAAAGCAAAACTTGAAGCTGTTTTAAAAGAGTTGAAAAGCTACCCGCCACTGGTATTTGCAGGAGAAGCACGTTCACTCAAAGAACAGTTGGCCAATGTGTCACAGGGAAAAGCTTTTTTACTGCAAGGCGGTGACTGTGCCGAGAGTTTCAGTGAATTTCATGCAGATAATATTCGTGATACTTTTAAAGCTTTGATGCAAATGGCGGTTGTTATGACCTATGCCGGCGGACTTCCTGTTGTAAAAGTAGGGCGTCTCGGCGGTCAGTTTGCCAAACCGCGTTCTTCTGATACAGAAACAAAAGGGGATATTACCCTTGATTCTTACCGTGGAGATATTATAAACGGTATAGATTTTGATGAAAAGTCCCGTACACCGGATCCTGAACGCATGATAAAAGCCTATAACCAGGCTACGGCTACACAAAATCTGCTCCGTGCTTTTGCATCAGGCGGATTGGCTGACTTGCATCAGGTCAGTAAGTGGAACCTGGATTTTGCCCATAAAAGTGAAGTGGGTGAGAAATACGAAGCATTGGCAGAAGATATAGAAAAATCATTAAAGTTTATGGAAGCCTGTGGCGTAACATCCAGAACATACAGAACATTGCGTGAAACAGACTTTTTCACTTCACATGAAGCACTGCTTTTACCATATGAAGAGGCTTTTACAAGACAAGATTCTCTTACCGGTGACTGGTACAATACTGCAGCGCACATGGTATGGATAGGGGATAGAACACGCCAGCTTGACGGTGCACATGTTGAATATATGAAAGGTATTAAAAACCCTATAGGTATTAAAGCAGGACCTACTATGGACCCGGATGATCTGGTACGGTTGGCTCAGGCGGTAAATCCTGAAAATGAAGCAGGGCGTCTCAATATCATTGTGAGAATGGGTGCAAACAAAGTCGGCGAGCATATGCCTGCATTGATTCGTGCTGTTGAGAGAGAGGGACTCAATGTTGTCTGGTCATGTGACCCTATGCACGGAAATACCATTAAGTCATCAAACAACTATAAAACGCGTCCGGTTGATGCAATTTTGACAGAGATGAAACAGTTCTTTCAGGTGCATAAGGCTGAGGGTACATTTGCCGGCGGAGTTCACTTGGAGATGACAGGAAAAAATGTTACGGAGTGTATCGGTGGTTCATTTACTGTAACAGAAGAAGATTTAAGTTCTCGTTACCATACACATTGTGACCCGCGTCTCAATGCTGACCAGTCATTAGAGTTGGCATTTTTAATCGCTGATTCTTTACAGGATGCGAATAAATAAGGAGCTTTTCCTTAAGTTAAGAGAGTCGGCACTAAAGTACCAATTCGGAGAGAATATGCAGTTTTTCGGGAACCCGTACTTCAGTGCGGGCGAGAGTGGCAGGGAAGTTGAAACAGTCGGCATTAATCCTTTATGGGGTTTGTGTTTTTAAAAATTAAGGGCTGGCTTTTATCATACCTGAAAGATATTCTCTTTTTTTACAGGTATAAATTCTGCTCCGTAGCAGAGCCTTTGCTGCAAACCTCCACGCGCTGTCAAATCAACTACTACACCCAAATTTTTTGTTTCTATGCTACTTGCAATTGTCTC